>JBDTJK010000419.1:0-11197 GCA_039935875.1 Casimicrobiaceae bacterium | reverse complement strand
CGCGTCGAGCGCGCAGCGATCAACGAAGCGCTCGAAAAGACCCGCTTCAATCGCACGGCCGCCGCGAAGTTGCTCGGGATCACTTTCCGGGCCATGCGCTACCGAATGGAGCGGCTGGGCATCAAGTAGGCTGGCAATGCCCCCCCCATCCCGCCGCTTGGCGCTCGACCCGCGCGGAATCGTCAACGCGGCGCGGTTGGTCGCGTCCCCCAATTGCGACGCGCGACCGGACAACCAGCCAGTCTCGCTCATCGTCGTGCACAACATTTCGTTGCCAGCGGGCCGCTTCGGCGGCGACGCGATCGAGCGCCTTTTCACCAATACGCTCGACGCGACGGCCGACCCGTCATTCGCATCGGTCGCCCGGCTGCACGTGTCCGCGCATTTCCTCGTGCGCCGCGACGGTGCGCTGCTCCAGTTCGTTTCCTGCGAGGCGCGCGCCTGGCACGCGGGCATTTCGACGTGGCGGGGACGCGAGCGGTGCAACGATTTTTCGATCGGCATCGAGCTTGAGGGCACCGACACGCTTGCGTTCGAGGCACCGCAGTACGCGATGCTCGCCAGGCTGGTTCGCTTGCTGTGCCGCCGCTATCCGATCGCCGACCTCGTCGGGCATAGTGACATCGCGCCGGGGCGCAAGACTGATCCCGGCACTGCCTTCGACTGGCCGCGGCTGCGCAGGCTGCTGGCATCGCGGGGCCGACGACGTCCAGCCGCGACCATGCCAGGAACGCCGCAGCGATAGCGGCCGTGGCGCAAGTCCGGAGGGGTTCGGGCCTCTGCTATAATTGACGGTTATGCAGGTAATTGCCGATTTTTTTCCGCTGATCGTATTTTTCGCCGCTTTCAAGTGGGGCGGGATATTCGTTGCGACCGGCGTTGCGATTGCCGCCTCGGTTGCGCAGATCCTGTGGTTTTACTGGAAGCGCAAGCTCACCGCGGTCCACTGGCTGTCGTTCGCGATCATCGTGGTTTTCGGCGGCGCCACGCTGCTGCTCCACGATGAGAATTTCATCAAATGGAAGCCGACGGTCCTGTATTGGTCGTTCGCGCTGGTCCTCGCGGTCGGCAAGCTGGCTTTCCGGCGCGACCTGATCGCGACCGTCCTGCGTAATTTCGAGCTCCCCGCGGCCGTCTGGACGCGCGTCACCTGGGCCTGGGCGGTCTTCCTGCTGCTGATGGGTGCCCTCAACCTCTACGTGGCATTCAACTATCCGCTATCGACCTGGGTCAATTTCAAGGTTTGGGGCGCCACCGCACTGTGCCTGGTGTTTGCGGTGGTGCAGGCGATGTTCCTGGCGCGCCACATGAGCGACGAGCGGCCATCGCAGACCTGATGGACGTCGACGCGACCTTGCGCGCTCGCCTCGCGCCGCTCCAGCCCGCCCACCTCGAGCTGTATGACGACAGCGCCGATCACGTCGGGCACGCAGGCGCCGCAGCCGGCGGCGGGCACTTTTCGCTGCTGATCGTGTCCGAGCAGTTCGCAGGTCTTGGCCGGCTCGCCCGGCACCGCGCTGTCATGGATCGCGTCGGCGACCTGATTCCCCACCCTCTTCACGCACTCGCCGTCAAGGCGTACGCGCCCGAAGAATTCATCCCGTCATGATGCAAAGGAAAGCTCGAATGAATTTCACGAAACTGACCGTAGCAACGTTGATCGCGGCGTTCGCCGTATGCGCGCAGGCGCAGACGCCGGCGCCCAAGGCCGCGTCCAAGGCCCCCGCACCTGCTGCCGCCGCACCCGCAGTCCCCGCGGGCAAGGCGCTGTACCCACCGTCCGAATTCGACCTGCTGCTGAAGGAACGGGTCGCCCAGGGCACGCCGGACACCCCGGAACTGCGCAACTCCGTCCGCGAGGAACTCAATACGCGCGAGCTGCTCGCACGCGAAGCGAAGAAAAAGGGCCTCGACAAGACCGCCGATGTGAAGACGCAGATGGAACTCGCCGCGCAGACGGTGCTGGTGCGCGCCTACGTCAACGACTGGGTGAAGAACAACCCGATTCCTGACGCCGACATGCGCAAGGAATACGAAAACATCAAGGCACAGATCGGCGACAAGGAATACAAGATCGCGCATATCCTGGTGGAAAAGGAAGACGAGGCGAAGGAAGTGATCGCCGACCTGCAAAAGGGTCAGAAATTTGCCGACCTCGCCAAGGCGCGCTCGAAGGATCCGGGTTCCAAGGACAAAGGCGGCGACCTCGACTGGAATGCACCGGCCAACTTCGTCAAGCCGTTCGCCGACGCAGTGATTGCCACGCCGAAGGGCAAGTTCACGACCACTCCGATCCAGACGCAATTCGGATGGCACGTGATCATGGTTGAGGACGTGCGGCCTGCCAAGGTGCCGTCGTTCGACGAAGTCAAGCCGCAATTGATCCAACGCATGCAGCCGCAATACCTGGACAAGTACTTCAAGGAACTGCGCGCGAAGAACGGCGTTTGATCGGATGTTCGGAACGACCGGCCGCAAGGCCGGTGGTTTCACCCAAACGCCGCAGCGATGCGGCGTTTTTGTTGGCGCAGCGCACGCGCAGCAGCACGCGAGGCGCAAGCGCGAGCGAAGAGGGAAGTGGTATCGTCACGCACGAACTGCCGCACAACCGTTTCAGGATGACGAGCGACCGATGAGCGTTGACACCAATCGCCAGGATTTCGACTGGCAGCATTCCTACCCGTCGCGGCGCTCGCCGCTGTGCGCGGCAAACGCCGTGGCCACGTCGCAGCCGCTCGCCGCGCAGGCGGGGATCGCGATGCTCGCCAACGGCGGCAATGCGGTCGATGCGGCGATCGCCACGGCAATCGCGCTGACGGTCGTCGAACCGTGCTCCAACGGCGCCGGGTCGGACCTTTTCGCCATCCTGTGGGATGGTACGCAGCTGGTCGGGCTGAATGCGTCCGGACGCTCGCCGGCCGCCTGGTCGCCGAAGCACTTTGCCGGCAAGACCGCGGTCGGGCCGCGCGGATTCGGCGCGGTGACCATTCCAGGTGCCGTGTCAGGATGGGTCGCGCTGTCGCAACGATTCGGCAAGCTGCCTTTTGCCGACCTGTTCGAACCGGCGATCCGCTACGCGCGCGATGGCTACCTGGTCTCGCCGATCATCGCCAGTTATTGGCAGCGCGCCGTGCCGCTGATGCCGCATGACCTCGGCTTCGCCGAGCACTTCATGCCGCGCGGCCGGGCTCCATACGCCGGTGAGCGCTTTGCCAATCCAGCGCTCGCCAACTCGCTGGAGAAGATCGCTGCCACCCATGGCGATGCGTTCTATCGCGGCGAACTTGCGCAGGCGATGGTCCGCTACGCCCACGCGCAAGGCGAATTGCATACGCTGGTCGATTTCGCAGGGCACACCGCGGATTGGGTGACCCCGCTGGCGCAGGACTACCGCGGGACGACGATCCACCAGATCCCGCCCAACGGACAAGGCATTGCGGCGCTGATTGCGCTCGGCATTCTCGATCACTTCGACGTTGCGGCCCATGCACCCGACTCGGTCACCGCGCAACATTTGCAGATCGAGGCGATGAAGCTGGGATTCGCCGACGCTTATCGCTATGTAGCGGACGTGCGCGCGATGCCGTTCGATCCGCAGCGAATGCTCGATCCGGCCTACATCGCATCGCGTGCCGCGCTGGTCGATCCGGCGCGTGCGCAGGACTTCGGTCCCGGCGAGCCGCAACAAGGCGGCACTGTCTACATGAGCGCGGCTGACGAAAGCGGCATGATGGTGTCGCTGATCCAATCCAATTACATGGGGTTCGGCTCGGGTGTCGTCGTGCCCGGCACGGGCCTCAGCCTGCAGAATCGCGGCGCAGGTTTTTCGCTGCAACCGGGCCATCCCAACGAGGTCGCAGGCGGCAAGCGCCCGTATCACACGATCATTCCTGGCTTCGCCACACGCAACGGGACGCCGCTCGCCGCGTTCGGCGTGATGGGAGGACCCATCCAGCCTCCGGCCCACGTGCAGACGCTGGTGCGCCTGCTCGATTACCGGATGAATCCGCAAGCGATCCTCGATGCGCCGCGCTGGAAGATCGACGGCGCCAGCATCGACCTCGAAGCATCCGCAGCGAGTTCGCTGCGCGACGGGCTCGCGGCCATCGGGCACCGCATCGAGAACAAGGTCGACTCGTACATGGACTTCGGCGCCGGGCAATACATCGTGCGCACCGACGGCGGCTACCTGTGCGGATCCGATCCCCGGCGCGACGGGCAGGCCGTAGGATTCTGACTCGCGATTGCCCGCTCAGCGCGCGCGGGACTTGAGCGTCGACAGCGGCAGCAGGTCGGCGACCTCGATGCGTTGGCGGTCGGCTTCCACGGCTTCGAGCGGGGACGTTGCGATCATCGTCGCTGCACAGCGGCGTGCGAGTTCCTGATAGCTCGTCGTGCCCTCCACCTTCCATGCGATTTCCTGTTCGGTCAACTCGCGGACGATGCGTGCCGGCATTCCGGCGACGAGTGTTCGCGGAGGGACTTCGAACCCGGCCTTGACGAAGGCCATCGCCGCGACGATCGCCGATTCTCCGACCACCGCATTGTCGTTGATCACCGCATTCATCCCGACCAGCGCATTGCGGCGCACGATGCAGCCATGCAACACCGCGCCATGACCGATGTGGCCATCCTCTTCGACGATCGTATCCGTGCCGGGAAAGCCGTGAGCGACGCACGTATCCTGCAGGTTGGCGCCGGCGCGCACTTCAATGCGCCCGAAGTCTCCGCGCAGGCAGGCGCACGGGCCGATGTAGCATCCGGCGCCGACAATGACGTCGCCGATCAGCACGGCGCTCGGGTGCACGTACGCCGAGGGATCGACCACCGGCGTCACGCCGTTGATCGCATAGACGCATAGCGGCATGCCATTCTCCTTCATTGCGCCGTCAGCCGACCGCGACGCGGGCGTTGCGGAACATGCGCAGCCACGGCGAGGCTTCGCCCCAGCCGCGCGGATGCCAGGACATCTGCACGCTGCGCCACACACGCTCGGGATGCGGCATCAGGATCGTGTAGCGTCCGTCCGCAGTGGTGAGGCCGGTGATTCCCTGTGGTGATCCGTTGGGATTGGACGGGTAGCGTTCGGTGGCGTCGCCGCGCGAATCGACGAAGCGCATCGCCACATGTGGAAGCGCGGCGTCGAGCGGCGTGCGCTCGTCGAACAATGCGCGGCCCTCCCCATGCGCAAGCACCACCGGGATGCGGCTGCCGTGCATGTCGCGCAGGAACAGCGACGTACTGCGCGTGATCTCGACACTGACTTCGCGCGCCTCGAATTGCTCGGAGGCGTTGCGCACGAACAGCGGCCAGTGCAGGGCACCCGGTACCAGCTCGCGCAGGTTGGCCATCATCTGGCATCCATTGCAGATGCCGATCGCGAACGTGTCGGCACGCGCGAAGAAATGGGCAAAGTCGTCGCGAACGCGTGGATTGAACAGGATCGACTTGGCCCACCCGGCGCCCGCACCAAGTACGTCTCCGTACGAAAATCCACCGCCTGCGGCGAAGCCGGCGAATTCGGACAGCGTACGCCGTCCGGTGGCGAGATCGCTCATGTGCACGTCGTAGGCGTCGAACCCCGCGCGGTCGAACGCCGCTGCGAGTTCGCTCTGGCCATTGACGCCCTGTTCGCGCAGGATCGCCACTGGCGGCCGCGCACCGCGCGCAATGAAGGGCGCTGCAACGTCGGCCGCCGGATCGAACGTCAGCGCCACCGCAATTCCGCGGTCATCGCAATCGCCGATGTGCGCATGCTCTTCGTCGGCCAGCATCGGGTTGTCGCGCATCCGCTGCATCGCGTGTGACGTCGACGACCACGTGCGCTGCAGGCCTGCGCGCGCCGCATCCAGCAGCGTCGCATCACGATGCCGTACGACGATGCGCTGGTCGGCGCGTGGGCGTGCAACGATCGATGCGGCAACGCCCAGTTCCACGGCGGCCGCGACCAGCGCGGCGGCATCGGCCTCGCGCACCTGCACCACCGCCCCCAGCTCCTCCGCAAACATCGCCGCCAGCACATCGGCGTCGGCGCATTCGACATCCAGCCCGCGATGCGCTGCGAACGCCATCTCGAGCAGCGACACGATCACCCCGCCGTCGCCGATGTCGTGATAGGCGAGCAGCGAACCGCGACTCGCCTGTTCGCGGACCAGTGCGAAGAACCCCGCGAGGCGCACCGGATCTTCGACGTCGGGTGCTTCGTGGCCAAGCTGGGAATGCACCTGTGCCAGCGCCGAGCCGCCAAGGCGCCGCCGGCCGCCCGAGATGTCGATGTGCAACAGGCAGGTGCCGGCGATGTCGTCGCGCAACAGCGGCGTCAGGCATTCACGCGCATCGCTCGAGCGTGCGAATGCAGACACGACCAGCGACACCGGCGCGGTCACCGCGTGTTGGGTGCCGCCATCGCGCCATGTGGTACGCATCGACATCGAGTCCTTGCCGACCGGAATGCTGACGCCCAGAGCCACGCACAGATCACGCACAGCACGCACGGTGTCGTACAGCGCCGCATCCTCTCCAGCGTCGCCAGCGCTCGCCATCCAGTTCGCCGACAGCTTGATGTCACCGATGTCGGCGATGGCGGCTGCCGCGATGTTGGTGATGGCTTCGCCGACTGCCATGCGGCCCGATGCGGGAGCGTCGATCAGCGCCAGCGGCGTGCGCTCGCCGATAGCCATCGCTTCGCCCGAGAATCCCGTGTAGTCGTTGAGCGTCACCGCGCAGTCCGCCACCGGCACCTGCCACGGACCCACCATGGGATCGCGCGCGCATAGCCCGCCAACGGTGCGGTCGCCGATCGTGACCAGGAAAGTCTTGTCGGCGACAGCAGGCAGTTGCAGCACCCTCGTCAGTGCGCCGGCGAATGTCACGCCTGCGAGGTCTAGAGGTGGCAGTATGCGTCGCAGACGCTGCGCGTCGCGTGACATCTTCGGCGGCTTGCCGAGGATGACGTTGATCGGCACGTCGACGGGCCGGTCGTTGAAGCGGGGATCATCAACGACCAGCATGCCATCCGCATTGGCGCGCCCGACGACCGCGTACGGACAACGTTCGCGCTCGCATATCGCGCAGAAGCGGTAAAGCTCGTCCGGCGCAATCGCCAGCACATAGCGCTCCTGCGCCTCGTTGCACCAGATTTCGCGCGGCGACATCCCCGGTTCCTCGGACAATATCGCGCGCAGGTCGAACGTGCCGCCGACGCCGCCGCCGTGCACGAGCTCGGGCAACGCATTCGACAGGCCACCGGCGCCCACATCGTGGATCGACAGGATCGGATTGGAAGGACCCTGCTGCCAGCAGCGATCGATCACTTCCTGCGCGCGGCGCTCCATTTCCGCGTTGCCGCGCTGAACCGAATCGAAATCGAGATCAGCAGTGTTGCTGCCGGTGGCCATCGACGATGCGGCTCCGCCGCCCATGCCGATCATCAAACCCGGTCCACCGATCTGGATCAGCAACGTGCCATCGGCAAGCGGCTTCTTGTGGATATGGTCGGCGCGGATGTTGCCGACGCCGCCGGCAAGCATGATCGGCTTGTGATAGCCGCGCCATTCATGTTGCGCCAATCCACCATCGAGCGTGTATTGGAAGTCGTGCTCAAACGTGCGGAAATAGCCACACAGGTTGGGACGCCCGAATTCGTTGTTGAACGATGCGGCGCCGATCGGACCTTCCTGCATGATCGCCAGCGCCGAGGCGATCCGCGCCGGCTTTCCGGGCGAAGCTTCCCACGGCTGCGGGAGTTCCGGGATGCGCAGGTTGGAAACGCTGAATCCGCAGAGGCCCGCCTTGGGCTTGGCGCCGGTGCCGGTGGCGCCTTCGTCGCGGATCTCACCGCCTGCGCCCGTCGCGGCGCCCGGAAATGGCGCGATCGCCGTGGGGTGATTGTGCGTCTCGACCTTCATCAGAATTTCGGCGCGTTCATGCGTTGCGGCGTAGCGGCCACCCTCGCGCGGATAGTAGCGGTCCGCATTGGCGCCTGCGATCACCGACGAGTTGTCCGAATAGGCGACCAGCGTTCCCCGCGGGTGCGCGGCGTGCGTATCGCGAATCATCGAGAACAGGCTGTGCGCCTGCTGCACGCCGTCGATCGTCCATTGCGCATTGAAGATCTTGTGGCGGCAATGCTCGGAATTGGCCTGCGCGAACATCATCAGCTCGACATCCGAAGGATCGCGACCCAGCGCCTTGAAGGTTTGCGCCAGGTAATCGATCTCGTCGTCGGCAAGCGCGAGGCCAAGCTCGCGATCGGCGCGCAGCAGTGCATCGCGGCCTTGCGCGAGCAGCGCGATCGTGGTTTTGCGCCGCGGCGCGAAATGCGTGAAGAGCTCGCGTGCCGAGGCGAAGTCGGTGAGTACGCTCTCGGTCATCCGGTCATGGATCAGCGGCAGCAATGCCACGCGATCGGCATCGGCGAGTGCCGTTCCATCGCGTGTCATCGCGCGATATGCGATTGCGCGCTCGATGCGTCGGACCTCGCCGAGACCACAATTGCGCGCGATGTCCGTGGCCTTCGACGACCACGGAGAGATCGTGCCCGGACGCGGTACGACGAGTAGCAGCGTGGACGATGGGTCATCCGCGACCGGCAGGGGCCCATATGTCAGCAGTTGGTCGAGAACCGCGCGCGCGGGGTGGTCGAGGTGCGCGGCGACGTCGACGAAATGAATGAAGGAGGCGGAAATCGAGGCGACGCCGTGTGACGGGTGCGCAGCATCGAGGGAGGCGCGAAGCTTCGCGATGCGAAACGGCGACAGCGCGGGCGAGCCGTGCAGCGAGAGAAGTTCTGCCATCGCGCCCGAGGCGGATCGAAAGGACGCGATTATACGCTGCGCGGTGAGCGGCACTGCGCCAGCGCTAGCCCTTGCCGAACACCTCGTTCAGCTGCTGCGTGACGCGCACGAACGTCGTGCGCTTCGACAGTTCGCGCAAGCGCCGCGCACCGACGTAGGTGCACGCGGAGCGCACGCCTCCGAGGATTTCCTCCGCCGTCGCGTCGACCGGGCCGCGGTCGGGCAGCCACACGTCCTTGCCTTCGGCGGCGCGGTACTTGGCCACGCCACCCGCGTGCTTGTCCATCGCCGCGCGGCTCGACATGCCGTAGAAGCGGCGCATGCTGCGGCCCTCGCGGATCTCGACTTCGCCACCCGATTCGACGTGACCGGCGAGCATGCCGCCCAGCATCACGAAGTCGGCACCGCCGCCGAACGCCTTGGCGATGTCGCCGGGCGTGGTGCAGCCGCCGTCGGCGCAGATGTGCCCCTCGAGACCGTGCGCCGCGTCCGCGCACTCGATGATCGCCGACAATTGCGGGTAGCCGACGCCGGTCATCTTGCGCGTCGTGCACACCGAGCCCGGGCCAATGCCCACCTTGACGATGTCGGCTCCCGACAGGATCAGTTCCTCGGTCATCTCGCCGGTACACACGTTGCCGGCCATGATGACAAGATGCGGATAGCGCTCGCGGATCTTGGCCACGAACTTGACGAAGCCTTCGGTGTAGCCGTTGGCCACGTCGACGCACAGGTAGCGGATCCGGTCGCCGCCAGCTGCCTTCATTACGGCGTCGAGCTTCTGCTCGTCGGCGCGTGCGATGCCGAGCGAATAGAACGCGGCGCTCTGGCGCTCCAGCTTGCGGAAGAAGCCGACATATTCGTCGACCGCGTAGTACTTGTGCAACGCGGTGGACATCCGGTGCGCGTCGAGCGCGTGCGCCATCGCGAACGTGCCGGTGGCGTCCATGTTCGACGCGATGATCGGAATGCCTGCATACGCGGTGCCAGTGTGGCGAAAGCGGAACTCGCGCGCGATGTCGACGTCCGAGCGCGTGGTCAGCGTCGAGCGCTTGGGACGGATCAGCACGTCCTTGAAATCCAGCTTGACGTCGTTTTCGATGCGCATGAGGCGAAACTTTACACGTCCGGCCGATGCCGGGCCACGCGCCTACGCACTGTCGCGCAGCACCAGTTCGAAGCCCACGTCGACGATCCGCTTGCGCACACGACGGCCCTCAAGGCGATCGGCAATCATCTCGCCGGCGCGGCGGCCGATCTGGTAGCGCGCCACATGCAGCGTCGTCAGCGCCGGAACGATTTGCGCCGCGATATCGAGGTCGTCGAATCCCGCGACAGCGACGTCATCGGGCACGCGCAGTCCGCGCCGCTGACACTCGAAAATCGCGCCGACAGCCAGCACGTCCGCCGAGCAGAATACCGCGCGCGGCGGATGCGGTTCGTCGAGCAGCACGCCCATCGCGCGGGCGCCGGCCGGCAGGTCCAGCACCGTCTCGATGCACAGGCGCTGGTCCACCTTGCGCCGCGCGGCGGCGAATGCCTTGTCGAATCCGCGGCGCCGATCGCGCGCGCGATCGTTGTCGTGCTGTGCGGCGCCGATGTAGCCGATGCTCGCGTACCCGGCACGCAGCAGATGCCGCGTGACCGCCTGTGCGGCGTCGACATTCGAGTAACCGACCACCATGTCGATCGGATGGTCGGGCAGGTTGCCGCTTTCGACGACCGGTATGCGCGGCTCCGTCAGCATTCGCACCGCCTCCGGCGTACGGCAGGTGCCGGTCAGGAACATCGCGTCGACGCGGCGCGACAGGAACTCGCGGATCAGCGCCTCCTCTTCATTGGCCGCGAAACCGCTGGCTCCGATCAACAGGTGGATGTTGCGCATCGCCAACGCATCGGTCAGGCCCTGCACGATCTCGGCGATCAGCGAGTTGGTCAGCAGTGGCACGATCGCCGCGACCATTCCGCTGCGTTGCGATGCGAGGCCGCGCGCGATGAGATCGGGCGTGTACGAAGTTTGCGCAATGGCCGTCGCCACCCGCTCGCGGGTGGCCGGCGCAACCTTGTGCGGGTCGCGCAGCGCGCGCGCGACCGTCATCGCCGATACGCCTGCCAGCGCGGCGACGTCGGCAAGCCTGGCGCGGCGCTTCTGCGGCGGCATCAGCGACTCCAGACGGCAATGGCTGCGTACGTCGTCGGCAAGGGGTATGCGTGTTTTCGGTCGGTCGCGGGTATTGTATCCATGAAATGTTGGCGCTAACATAGCGGCGCCGGCATCCCTTGATCGGGCGCAATTGAGCCCGCCACTCCCCGCGGCGCCCCGCGGGCGCAGATGACCCTGCAGGAGAAGCGTAGTGACAGGAGGCAGTTCGCTAGCAAGTTTCGACGGCTATGCGCGACCC
>JBDTJK010000418.1:0-3056 GCA_039935875.1 Casimicrobiaceae bacterium | reverse complement strand
TAGAGCCTCGCCCGCTGCGCGCATTCACGCCGTGTACGCTCGCGTCATGCGCGTGGGGAAGGGGCGACAAGTTGCGCTGATCGCCCGCGCCCCCCGCGAGTGCGGCGATCGCGGGGCTGCAACCTATAATCAGAGGAATGAACGAGTTCGCCCTGATCGCGCGCCATTTCACGCGCACCCCGCGCAATGCCGGTGCGGTGCTGGGCGTTGGCGACGACGCGGCGATCCTCGCCGGCGAAGCTGACAACGAGTGGCTGGCCACCGTCGACATGATGGTCGAAGGCCGGCACTTTGTCGCCGATGCGGATCCCGCGCGGCTCGGACACAAGCTGCTGGCGGTCAACCTGTCGGACATCGCGGCGATGGGAGGACGCCCACGCTTCGCGCTGCTGGCAGGTGCGTTGCCCGACAGCGACGACGCATGGCTGGCGGCCTTCGCGAGCGGTCTCTTCGCCGCAGCCGAGGCGCACGGGGTGGATGTGGTCGGCGGCGACACCACGCGCGGTCCGCGCACGCTGTGCGTGACGCTGCTCGGCGACGCGCCGCGTGGAACAGCAATCCGCCGTTCCGGTGCGCGAGCCGGCGACGACGTGTGGATTTCGGGCACGCTGGGCGACGCGATGCTCGCACTGGCCGCGATCGAGGGCCGTATCGCGCTGTCGGCAGGTTCGCTTGCGCATGCCCGCGCGCGTCTGGACACGCCGACGCCGCGCGTCGCATTGGGCCAGCGGCTGCGCGGCTTCGCCAGCGCGGCGATCGACGTGTCGGACGGCTTGCGCGGCGACCTCGCACATATCCTCGAGCAAAGCGGCGTCGGCGCGTCGATCAACCGCGGCGAACTCCCGCGATCGAAGGCGATGGATGAAGCGCTGGGCGGCGATCATCGCGATGTCGCCTTGCACTGCCTGGTCGCCGGCGGCGACGACTACGAACTGTGCTTCACCGCATCCGTCGCCCGGCGCGAAGCGATCCGCGCAGTCGGCGACGAGCTTGCGTTGCGCGTCACGCGCGTCGGCACGATCACCGTGGCGGGCGCATTCGTCTTGCGCGACGAACAGGGCCGGCCGCTATCGCCGTTGCCCCGCGCGTACGATCACTTCGCCACGTGATGAAAAGCAGCGCCAGGCGTCCGACGCTGCGTTTCCTGCTTGCGCATCCGGCGCACTTCATCGCGCTGGGGTTTGGCGCAGGGCTGTCGCCATGGGCGCCCGGCACTGCGGGCACGTTGCTGGCGCTGCCGATCGCGTGGGCGCTCGATGCCCAGGCCGGCGACGTGGCGTTCGCCGTCGTGATTACGGCGTTGTTCATCGTCGGCACCTGGGCGTCTGCAATCACCGGTCGCGATATCGGCGCCTCCGACCACGGCGCCATCGTCATCGACGAGATCGCCGCATTCCTGCTGGTGCTGTTCTTCACCGGCACTGACCCACTGAGCCAAGGCCTGGCATTCGTGCTGTTTCGCTTCTTCGACATCGTCAAGCCCCCGCCGATCGGCTACATCGACGCGACGATCAAGGGTGGCATCGGCGTGATGCTCGACGACGTGCTCGCAGCAGCCTACACATTGCTGGTGCTCGCAATCCTGCAGCGGGTTTTCGGGTGACCCCGAATCCGCCGATCGACCTGCGCCGCATCGAGGAACAGAGCCTCAATGTCACGCAGTCGGCGCGCCAGCTGTTCTACGACGGCTGGCTGTTGCGGCTGATGCCCGGCAGGATCAAGCGCGCGCGTTCGGTCAACGCGTTCTATGGGTCAACGCTGGAAGTGCGAAGCAAGATCCGCCACTGCGAGCGCGTCTACGCGGCTGCAGGGTTGCCGGCCATCTTCCGCATCACGCCTTTCGATCAGCCGACCGCGCTGGATGCGGCGCTGGAGGCTGCCGGTTATGCGGCGTTCGAAATGACCGACGTGATGATAACAAGCCTGTCGGTGCCGCCGTCGATCGCGGTGCGCGACGACATCGAGATCCAGGCGCCCGACCTGCACGGCTATTGCGCGGCGGTTGCGACGCTGCGCGGTGCGACCCACACGCAGCGCAAGGCACACGAGGCGCGTCTTGCGCATGCCGCCGTGAACCACCATTGCGCAGTGGTGCTCGAGCGCGGCCGCGCGGTGGCCTCCGGACAGCTCGCGTACGAGGGCACCACCGGCGGTGTGTTCGACGTCGTCACCGCCGCCGATGCACGCGGACGCGGCCATGCTACCGCGTTGTGCGCGCACCTGCTCACGTGGGCGTGGAGCCATTCGATGCGCAACCTGTACCTGCAGGTGTCGGCGGACAACGCCCCGGCGCTCGCCGTGTACCGCAAGTTCGGCTTCGTCACTGGCTACCGTTATCATTACCGCTGCCGTACAGCGGAGTACACATGAAGGCGCCGTGGGCCACGCGCATGAGCGACGAAGACACCCGCGAGTGGGTGCGCGAGGTCGTCGATGCGTTGCGCGCGAAGGGGTGGCGCTGCGCGACAGCCGAATCGTGCACCGGCGGTGGCATTGCCGCCAGGATCACCGACCTCGCCGGCAGTTCGGAGGTGTTCGATCGCGGGTTCATCACCTATTCGAATGCGTCGAAAGCGACGATGCTGGGCGTCGATCCGGCGCTGATCGATGCGCATGGAGCGGTGTCCGAACCGGTGGCGCAGGCGATGGCCGCCGGCGCGATCGCGCATAGCGACGCCGACTGTGCGTGTTCGGTGACCGGTGTCGCCGGGCCCGGCGGGGGCACGCCGGACAAGCCCGTCGGCATGGTGTGTTTCGGCTGGGCCACGCGTGGCGGGTCGGTGGAAACGGAGACCGTGCATTTTCCCGGCGACCGCGCCAACGTGCGCAAATCAGCAGTCGATCACGCGTTGCGCGGATTGCTGAAAGTGGTGGGACGACCGTTAGTTGGTTGATAAATAAGTAGAAAAAGTAGCGAGTCGTGAAAGTTGCGCGTTTGGTCTAGTCCCTCCGGATGACTTGCATCGAACGTTCGTTCTATGCGATGATCGCTTTACGCCAACCCGTTCGGCACGTTGCCGCGCGATACTCCGGAGAACCTGAAATGCCTTTCGACA
>JBDTJK010000417.1:0-4490 GCA_039935875.1 Casimicrobiaceae bacterium | reverse complement strand
TCGACGTCGCGCAGGCGCAGAAGCTCGACCATATCTGCCGCAAACTGCGCCTGGCACCGGGCGAGACGCTGCTCGACATCGGCTGCGGATGGGGCGGACTCATCCTGTGGGCGGCGGAGAACTACGGAGTCAGGGCCAACGGCATCACGCTGTCGCAGCGGCAGTTCGAGCATGTGCAGGCACAGATCGCCGCGCGCAACTTGCAGGATCGCGTCAGCGTGCAGCTGCTCGACTACCTCGACCTGCCGGAAGATACGCTGTACGACAAGATCGCCAGCGTCGGCATGTTCGAGCACGTTGGCGTGTCGCGCTTCGGGCGCTATTTCGGCAAGATCTTCCGCGTGCTGAAACCCGGTGGCTTCGTGCTCAACCATGGCATCACCCAGAACGCGCTAGGCCAGCATGGTCTGGGCAGCGGAATCAGCGAGTTCGTCGAGGACTATGTGTTTCCCGGCGGCGAACTCGCGCACGTGTCGACCGTCACTGGCGCAATGGCCGCGGCCGGGCTCGAAGTGGTCGATGCCGAGGCACTGCGTCGCCACTATGCGAAAACGCTGTGGCACTGGACCGAGCGCCTCGAAGCGTCGGCGGATGCCGCGCGCAGCGAGGTCGGCGAAGAACGTTTCCGCGTGTGGCGGATTTACATGGCGGGCTCGGCGCATGCATTCGACCGCGGCTGGCTTTCGCTGTGGCAGCTCCTCGCCGGCAAGCCGCTGCCGGATGGGTCGCTGCCCCAACCGCTGACGCGCGGCTACATGTACGCGCCGCCGTCCGCGTAGACGCCGTCGATTGAGGCGAATTGGCCGAATCGCTGCTCGAGTTTCCGACCCGCTTCCCGATCAAGATCATGGGCAAGCACACCGACGACTTCGCGCAGGCAATCGTCGAGATTGTCCAGCGCCACGCGTCCGACTTCGACGCCGCGACGCTCGAGATGCGCGCCTCGCGCGAAGGCAACTACCTGTCGCTGACGGCGACGATCAACGCGACGTCGCGCGAACAGGTGGATGACCTGTACCGCGAGCTCAGCGCCAGTCCGCGCGTGTCGATCGTGTTGTGAGAACGAGCGCAAGGCGAGTGGGGAGCGGTCTGCGAATCGCACGCTTGACCTCCATCAATTTCTACAGCAAGATAATGCCATTTTCCTTGCTGCAGAAATAGCGTGGCCAATATTCTTGTCACTTCTGCGCTACCGCGTGCGGACGCCGCAGGCGTGCTGTCGCGTGCGGTGGTGCGTGCAGCGCACCTGCTCCAGCTCGCGCAGCGCGACGTGGCGGCCATACTCGGCGTGTCCGACGCCACCGCGTCGCGTCTGTATGCCGGCAAGTATCTGCTGGCGCCGGAGCGCGCCAAGGAATGGGAACTCGCGCGGCTGTTCGTGCGCTTCTACCGCGCGCTCGATGCGCTGTGGGGGCACGAAGCCAGCGCGCACGCGTGGCTGACCAGTCCCAACCTCGCGCTGGGCGCGCGGCCGATCGAACTCATCACCACCATCGAAGGGCTGGTCCGTGTCGTCGGATACCTGGACGCCGCGCGCGGTCGCATCTGAAGCAGCCGGCGTGCGCCTCGACCTGTGGCGCGCCGTCGAGGCGCAGCACGAGGCGTCGACGATGCCGCTGGTGGATTCGCTCGACGAGCAGTTGCTGCTCGAACGGCTGATCGACGACGTCAAGCCGGCGGTGCCGGTTGCGGCGCGACGGCTCAACTATCTGCTGTTCACGCCGTTCCGCTATCCGCCGCCGCTCGGGGGCTCGCGCTTTCGCGGCGGCGACGATCCGGGCGTGTTCTACGGCGCCGACGCGGTGCGCACCGCATGCGCCGAACTCGGCTACTGGCGATGGCGCCACCTGTGCGATTCGCCCGCCCTTGACGCCATGCCGCAACGCGCACAGACGGTGTTCAAGGTCAAGGTGGCCACCAGCGGAATCGACTTGCGCTTGGCACCGTTCGTGCGCGACGCTGCCGTATGGACGGATGCGTCGCGCTACGCCGGGTGCCAGGCGCTGGCGAAAACGGCGCGCGCAGCCGACATCGGCCTGATCCGCTACCAGTCGGTGCGCGACCCCCGGCAAGGCGGGTGCGCTGCGCTGCTGACGCCAGCGGCATTCGCCAAGCCGTCGCCGACCGAGCAGCAGACGTGGGTGCTGTCGGTATTTCGCGAACGGGTCGTGTGGCAGCGCACGCACATCGTCAGCGCGCAGACATTCGAGTTCGCCGCCGCGCAATGGTCGCGCGCACCGCCGCGCGCGGCGGTGCGCGCGACCATTGCGCGGCGGCGAACTCGAATGTCTGCGCGCTGACGATGTGCGTGCGCTGCCACACGACCCGTTCGCGAAATACCGACAGCACCCACGTCTGCTGCTCGGTCGGCGACGGCTTGGCGAATGCCGCTGGCGTCAGCAGCGCAGCGCACCCGCCTTGCCGGGGGTCGCGCACCGACTGGTAGCGGATCAGGCCGATGTCGGCTGCGCGCGCCGTTTTCGCCAGCGCCTGGCACCCGGCGTAGCGCGACGCATCCGTCCATACGGCAGCGTCGCGCACGAACGGTGCCAAGCGCAAGTCGATTCCGCTGGTGGCCACCTTGACCTTGAACACCGTCTGTGCGCGTTGCGGCATGGCGTCAAGGGCGGGCGAATCGCACAGGTGGCGCCATCGCCAGTAGCCGAGTTCGGCGCATGCGGTGCGCACCGCGTCGGCGCCGTAGAACACGCCCGGATCGTCGCCGCCGCGAAAGCGCGAGCCCCCGAGCGGCGGCGGATAGCGGAACGGCGTGAACAGCAGATAGTTGAGCCGTCGCGCCGCAACCGGCACCGCCGGCTTGACGTCGTCGATCAGCCGTTCGAGCAGCAACTGCTCGTCGAGCGAATCCACCAGCGGCATCGTCGACGCCTCGTGCTGCGCCTCGACGGCGCGCCACAGGTCGAGGCGCACGCCGGCTGCTTCAGATGCGACCGCGCGCGGCGTCCAGGTATCCGACGACACGGACCAGCCCTTCGATGGTGGTGATGAGTTCGATCGGCCGCGCGCCCAGCGCGAGGTTGGGACTGGTCAGCCACGCGTGCGCGCTGGCTTCGTGCCCCCACAGCGCATCGAGCGCGCGGTAGAAGCGCACGAACAGCCGCGCGAGTTCCCATTCCTTGGCGCGCTCCGGCGCCAGCAGATACTTGCCGGCATACAGACGCGACGCGGTGGCGTCGGACACGCCGAGTATGGCCGCCACGTCGCGCTGCGCGAGCTGGAGCAGGTGCGCTGCACGCACCACCGCACGCGACAGCACGCCTGCGGCGTCCGCACGCGGTAGCGCAGAAGTGACAAGAATATTGGCCACGCTATTTCTGCAGCAAGGAAAATGGCATTATCTTGCTGTAGAAATTGATGGAGGTCAAGCGTGCGATTCGCAGACCGCTCCCCACTCGCCTTGCGCTCGTTCTCACAACACGATCGACACGCGCGGACTGGCGCTGAGCTCGCGGTACAGGTCATCCACCTGTTCGCGCGACGTCGCGTTGATCGTCGCCGTCAGCGACAGGTAGTTGCCTTCGCGCGAGGCGCGCATCTCGAGCGTCGCGGCGTCGAAGTCGGACGCGTGGCGCTGGACAATCTCGACGATTGCCTGCGCGAAGTCGTCGGTGTGCTTGCCCATGATCTTGATCGGGAAGCGGGTCGGAAACTCGAGCAGCGATTCGGCCAATTCGCCTCAATCGACGGCGTCTACGCGGACGGCGGCGCGTACATGTAGCCGCGCGTCAGCGGTTGGGGCAGCGACCCATCCGGCAGCGGCTTGCCGGCGAGGAGCTGCCACAGCGAAAGCCAGCCGCGGTCGAATGCATGCGCCGAGCCCGCCATGTAAATCCGCCACACGCGGAAACGTTCTTCGCCGACCTCGCTGCGCGCGGCATCCGCCGACGCTTCGAGGCGCTCGGTCCAGTGCCACAGCGTTTTCGCATAGTGGCGACGCAGTGCCTCGGCATCGACCACTTCGAGCCCGGCCGCGGCCATTGCGCCAGTGACGGTCGACACGTGCGCGAGTTCGCCGCCGGGAAACACATAGTCCTCGACGAACTCGCTGATTCCGCTGCCCAGACCATGCTGGCCTAGCGCGTTCTGGGTGATGCCATGGTTGAGCACGAAGCCACCGGGTTTCAGCACGCGGAAGATCTTGCCGAAATAGCGCCCGAAGCGCGACACGCCAACGTGCTCGAACATGCCGACGCTGGCGATCTTGTCGTACAGCGTATCTTCCGGCAGGTCGAGGTAGTCGAGCAGCTGCACGCTGACGCGATCCTGCAAGTTGCGCGCGGCGATCTGTGCCTGCACATGCTCGAACTGCCGCTGCGACAGCGTGATGCCGTTGGCCCTGACTCCGTAGTTCTCCGCCGCCCACAGGATGAGTCCGCCCCATCCGCAGCCGATGTCGAGCAGCGTCTCGCCCGGTGCCAGGCGCAGTTTGCGGCAGATATGGTCGAGCTTCTGCGCCTGCGCGACGTCGA
>JBDTJK010000416.1:0-2614 GCA_039935875.1 Casimicrobiaceae bacterium | reverse complement strand
CACGCAGAATTCGCCGTCGGCGATATCGACGTCGACGCCGCGGATCACGTGCGTCGATCCAAAATACTTCTGCACCGCGGAAATGGTCACCGCAGCCATCGGCACTCCTCCTCGCCCTGATTGTTGTGTTGCCGTCACGGGCGGGCAGCCGCGCGACGCGTGGAGGTGATCTTACGCGGGCTTGCGCGTACCCGCGACGACGACGTATTCGGGGCGCCCCGTCGCAAGCCAGGTGGCCAGGTTCTGCGCAGCCTTGCGCCGCAACTCCTGCTCAGCCGCCAGCGAGTAGAACGCGGCATGCGGCGTCAGGATCACACGCGGATGATGGAGAAGGCGCGAGTCGCGGGCCACCGGCTCCTGCGGCAGCACATCGAGCGCAAGCCCTGCCAGCGTGCCGCGGTCGGCCGCTGCGAGTGCCGCGTCCACGTCGACCACCGCGCCGCGGGAGGTGTTCACGAGAAACGATCCGGGTCGCATCGAATCGATCAGCGCCGCCCCGACGATGCCGCGGGTCTCGTCGTTGAGCGGCGTATGCACCGACACGACGTCCGACTGCGCGAACAGGCTCTCGATCGTCGTGCGCTCGACGTAGGCGGGAAAGTCGCCGTCGATCAGGTGCGGATCAGCCGCGATCACGCGGCCGAACACATTGCGCGCGATGTGTGCCATCCGTTTGCCGATGCGGCCGAGGCCCAGGATGCCCAGTGTCATGTCCGATGCCCGGCGCAACGGGCCCGAGGACAGGTAGTGCCACTTGCCGGCCTCGATGTCGCGCTGATAGGCGACAACGTTGCGCATCAGCGCGAGCGCGAGTGCCAGCGCATGGGTCGCAACCTCGCCAACGCCGTAGTCGGGGGAATTGGCCACCCATACGCCATGGCGCGCGCACGCGTCCGTGTCGATCGTGTCGAATCCCGCGCCGATGCGGCTGACGATACCCAGACCCGGCAACGCGCGCAGAACGCGGTCTGTCACCGGCGCATATTGCAGCAGGATGCCGAACGCGCCCTGCGCCTCGCGGATCAGGTCGTCTTCGGTGCGGCATTGCGCCAGCGCGAGTTCGATGCCATTGCGCGCGAACAGCGTTTTTTCGAGTTCCAGATCGGGAAACTCGTTATCGGAAAAAAGCACGCGCGGCATGGTCAGGTGGAGGTTTCGAGGGGACGCCGAAGCCTAAAGAACGGTTGCATGGCGGTCAAGTGGCAAGACCAGCGCGGGCGGGCCGCCCGGCGGAAGCCGCGGTGGCGTATTTCGCGCGGTCGCGCGATACACTTGGAGCCCCGCCACGCGGAGCCTGCCCGATGTACAACGCTCATCACCTGCCGCTGTCGACGACGATCGCCGGAAGCCTGCCGAAGCCTGCCTGGTTGGCTGAAGCGACGGCGCTGTGGGCACCGTGGAAACTCGAGGGTGCAGCGCTGGCCGAAGGCAAGCGCGATGCGGTGACGCTGGTGGTGCGCGAGCAGGAACGCGCGGGCATCGACATCATCACCGATGGCGAGCAGACGCGCCGCCATTTCGTGACGTCCTTCATCGAGTCACTCGACGGCGTCGACTTCGACCATCGCAAGGTGGTGCGCATCCGCGAACGCTATGACGCCGCGGTGCCGGTGGTGGTCGGACCCGTGGCCCGCAGGGCGCCGGTTTTCGTCGACGACGCTGCGTTCCTGCGCACGCAGACGTCGCGCCGCGTCAAGTACACGCTGCCGGGACCATTGACGATGGTGGACACGCTGTTCGACGCGCACTATCACAGCCGCGAGAAGCTCGCGTGGGCGTTCGCCGAAATCCTCAACGAGGAGGCGCGCGCGATCGAGGCCACGGGCGTCGACGTGATCCAGTTCGACGAGCCCGCGTTCAATGTCTATTTCGACCAGGTGCGCGATTTCGGCATTGCGGCGCTCGAGCGCGCGGCGCAGGGACTCTCGTGCAAGACCGCAGTGCACATCTGCTACGGCTACGGGATCAAGGCAAACAACGACTGGAAGAAGACGCTGGGATCGCAATGGCGGCAGTACGAGACAACGTTTCCGCTGCTTGCGCGCTCGACGATCCGCCAGGTTTCGCTCGAGTGCGCCAATTCGCATGTGCCGATCGACTTGATCGCGCTCCTCGATGGCAAGGACGTGCTGGTCGGCGCAATCGACGTCGCCAACGACGCCGTGGAAACCCCCGAGCAGGTTGCCGTGGTGATCCGCAGCGCGCTCGAATTCGTGTCGCCCCAGCGGCTGTTCCCGTGCACCAACTGCGGCATGGTCCCGCTTTCGCGCGGCACCGCCCGCGGCAAGCTCGCGGCGCTGGCGGCAGGTGCTGCCAAGGTGCGCGCGGAGCGATTCCCAGATCTCGCCGCAATGCCGTGAAATGAGGTATAATACCGGCTGTTTTGAAGTCCCAAGTCCTAGAAGTCCGATGTCCGGACACTGTTGCGCACCTGTGCGCAAGGCGTCCGCCCGACGTTCCTTCCCGTCCTTGAGATCGAAACATGGTGGCGAGCCAGAACTCGCCTTTTCAGTAGATTTACTCAAGGAGTAGTTTCAGATGGCAACAGGTACAGTCAAATGGTTCAACGACGCCAAGGGCTTCGGCTTCATTACCCCGGACGGCGGCGGTGAAG
>JBDTJK010000415.1:0-3279 GCA_039935875.1 Casimicrobiaceae bacterium | reverse complement strand
GCCGAACGCGTACGTCAACTGCATCTGGCCGGGCACAGTCAGGGCAGCATATTGCTGATCGACACGCATGATCAGCCGGTCCCGGATCCAGTCTGGGCGCTGTACGCCGCGATGCTGCCGCGACTGGGTGAGGTCGCGACGATGATCGAGCGCGACGATGCGATTCCGCCGTTGCCCGAGCTGCTGGCAGAACTCGACACCGCACGCGCGATCGCCGGCAACGCAGCACGCCTGGCAGCATGAGCCTGCTCGAACTACAACGCGCGTTTCATGCATCGCTAGTCGATGCGTCCGAGCCGCCGTTGTCGACTATGGGCGCAGCGCTCGATCCAGGCGTCGCGGTACACCGCAACAACTATCGATCACAGTTGATCAGCTGTCTGCGCGAGACCTTCGAAAAGACGCGTGCGTGGCTGGGCGAGGAAGCCTTCACTGCAGCGGCGATCAGCCACAGCATCGCCACGCCACCGAGCGCGTGGACGCTGGGGGCGTATGGCGATGGATTCGATCGCACGCTCGACGCGTTGTATCCGCGCGATCCGGAAGTCGCCGAACTCGCCTGGCTGGACTGGGCGCTGAGCCGCGCATTCGAGGGAACGGATGCGACGCCGATGGCGTCGGACGCGTTGGCGCTGGTTGACTGGGACAATGCGAGCCTGATCTTGACGCCGACATTGCGCATCGCTCGTGTTTCCACCAACGCCGCCGCAATCTGGTCTGCGCTGGCGGGGGGCACGATGCCGCCGGCAGCCGACTTGCTGCTGGAACCCATCCATTTGATCGTCTGGAGACAGGAGTTCACGCCGAACTTCCGCAGCATTGATTCGACCGAACACGACGCGCTTGTACAAATGCAACACGGCGCTACCTTTGGCGAGCTCTGCGCAACGCTGGTCGAGGTCTGCGCCGATGATGCCGGCATCGCAACCGCATCGGCCTTGCTCGGGCAGTGGCTACGGGATGCGGTTGTGGTCGGAGCGGAGTAAGCCGCGATCGCCTTCAGCGCAGCAGAAATCCCGCCACCACGCGGCGACTTTCATTGGCCAGCACACTGAAGGTGCGCGCGGCGGCCGCATTGTCCATTACTTCGATGCCGACACCGCGGGTCAAGCAGGCGGCCATCACAGCGACCGGTGGAAATTGTTGCGTATCACCGGTACCGAGCAGGATGACTTCAGGCTGCAAGGCCAGTAGGCCGTCCAAGTCGTCGGGCTGCAGTTCGGCGGCAGTGCGCGGGCTCCAATCCTCGACCAATTGATCGGGCGCGAGATAGAAGCTGTGCGTAATCACGTGTTCCTTGACGCCGTGCTCACTGACGCCAATCGCATCGCTGCGCACGAAGCGCACGCTGTAGCTGTAATCGACAGGTTCGCGAACAAATGGCATTGCGGTTTAGATCAGCCGCGGCGCGGCAGCACGATCGCGGGATCTTTGGGACGCGCGCGATACAAGCTGGCGACGTGACCGACCCGCTGAACCAGCGCGGCACCACCACCTTTCACCAGCGCCGCAATCCATGCGTCACGGGTATCGCGATCACTGGCGTCTACGCGCACCTTGATCAACTCGTGTTGATCGAGCACGGCATTGAGTTCAGCCAATAATGCAGGCGTCACACCCTTGGCGCCGACCAGCAGCACCGGACTGAGCGGATGCGCCAGCGTACGCAGGTAGCGCTTCTGGGCGGCGGCGAGGGCGGTCGGCATGGTCAGGGACACGGGTCGAATCGGGGCGGAAGGGTATCATGAGGATCGCCGGGTGGCGGGATGCCGCTCCCCAGCCCGAATCGCCAACTGGCAAGCTGTGCTGTTCGCTAAGACCTATGACTGCCATGGATGGCAGGAATGCCGAATATGCAGGACGCGATTTTCGGCCGGTCTCCATTATCCCAATCGCTGACCCCAACAACTATGCCCCGCAGCAAGAGCAGCCAACACTGGTTAAAGGAGCATTTCGCCGACCCCTTCGTGAAGAAGGCGCAGAGCGAAGGGATGCGTTCGCGCGCGGCTTACAAGCTGGAGGAGCTGCTGGCGCGGGACAAATTGCTGAAACCGGGGATGGTGGTGGTTGACCTGGGTGCGGCGCCCGGCGGCTGGTCGCAGGTCGCGCGCCGTATGCTCGGCGATTCGGCAAGCGCCAATCCTGGGACAGTCATTGCGCTCGACATCCTGGAGATGGCGCCGATCGCCGGGGTCGACTTCATTCACGGTGATTTTCGTGAGCAGGCCGTACTTTCGCGGCTCGAAGCGCTGCTGGACGGCCGCCCGGTGGACCTTGTGCTTTCCGACATGGCCCCCAACATGAGCGGTATGGAGTCGGTCGATCAGCCTCGGGCCATGCATCTGGCCGAGTTGGCCCGCGAATTCGCCGACACGCATCTCACCGCTGGCGGGGCATTTTTGAGCAAGTTGTTCATCGGCGAGGGGTTCGATGCCTTCGTGCAAGATCTCAAGCGTCGCTACCAGCGAGTGGCGATGCGCAAGCCCGAGGCCTCGCGCAAGCGCTCGCCAGAGGTGTATGCCCTGGCGCAGGGTAGGAAGGCTAGACTGTGAAGCGGCATGCACGCATGTGTGCCGACAACAAATACCGACACGTCAAATGGAATGGGCGTGCATTGATGGAAGACCGATATGAATGATCTGGGCAAAAACCTGCTGTTGTGCGTGATCGTCGCGGTCGTTCTGCTGACGGTGTTCCAGAGCTTCGGCCCGAAATCCGGCGGCGCCAGTCAGGACGTGGTGTATTCGCAGTTCTTGAGCGAAGTGCGCAACGACAACGTGACCCGCGTCGACTTTGCCTCCGAGGGACGCGATGGAACGGAGCTGCGCTTCACCCGTAAAGACAGCACTCACGGCACCACCAATGGCCCGTCCGACCCCGGTCTGATGAAGGATCTGCTCGATCACAACGTTCAGATTGCGCAGGACAAGACGTCCAGTGGGTCGAACCTGTTCTGGACACTGCTGATCAACTTTGCGCCGACGCTGCTCTTCATCGGCATTTTCGTGTATTTCCTCCGGCAGATGCAGCAGGGCGGTGGCGGCAAGGGCGCGATGAGCTTTGGCCGTTCGCGCGCCAAGATGCAGGGCGAGGACCAGATCAAGGTGACCTTCGCCGATGTCGCCGGTTGCGATGAGGCCAAGGAAGAAGTGGGTGAACTGGTGGAGTTCCTGCGCGATCCGGGCAGGTTCCAGAAACTCGGCGGCAAGATTCCACGCGGCGTGCTGATGGTCGGCCCGCCGGGCACCGGCAAGACATTGCTGGCCCGCGCGATTGCCG
>JBDTJK010000414.1:0-3835 GCA_039935875.1 Casimicrobiaceae bacterium | reverse complement strand
GCGCAGTCCCAGGGTCGTTAAGCTGGATGTGGACCTGTGCAAGCGTCAGCCACGTCGCCGCATCCCTCGGGTCGAGCGCCAGCGCGCGCGCAAGCTCCAGCGCGGCTTCGCGATAATGCCCGGCATCGGCCAGTACGCGGCCGAGCAACGCCAGCGTGGGGGGATACGGGGCGGCGCTGGATCCCAGATGGGCGACGCAAGCCTGCAGCGTGTCGCGCAAGCGCCCCAGGCGGTAGAGGTCGAGGGCCTGCAGGTAGGGCTTGGGGTGGGTGCCGTAAATGCTGGGTTCGGTCATCGTATGCTTGGGCCGGCAGCAGCGGCAACGCCACGCATCGCGCAGATGCGGGCCATGGCGGAAGCCGAGAATACACAAGGATGCCGCTGCCGGCACCTGACGGTTACTGCGGCATCGTCCAGGAGGGAAAATGCGTAAATCAGTGGTGCGCAACCGCGGACGGATGTTTCGCGCTCAAGGCGGCCGCTGCTGCTATTGCGGACTGCCGATGTGGAACGACGAGCGCCGCGCGGCCGATTTTGCGCAACGGCATGGCTTGTCAGCGCTGGCAACAGAGGCACTGCGATGCACGGCGGAACACCTGCAGGCCCGCCAGGACGGCGGCAGTCACGACCCCGACAATCTCGCAGCGGCGTGTCGTCACTGCAACCGCATGCGTCATCAGCATGATCCCGTGTGGTCGACAGAGGCATTTCGCCAGCGCGTAACCGCGGCCATGCGCGATGGCCGCTGGCACTCGGCCGAGATTCACGCCCGGATGGCGGATTAAATGCTCACGGCTACCTCGAACAGCAGCCCGGTGCGCAGCACGCGATGGGCTTGGTGGCACGGATGAAGGCGCTGACGATCTTACCGTCGACCTCGGTGGCCAGGGACTCGACATCGAGCCCTTGCCCGGCGAGAAAGGTGGCTGCGTCCTCAACCCCGTAGACGCGCGTGACCTCGACGTCGATCCCGTTGAATCCGGCCCCTTCCAGCTTGGCCCGGTAATCAGCCTCGGACAGGGCCCCGGCGATGCAGCCTACCCACAGCTCCATGCTCTTGCGGACAGCCGGCGGCACCTCGCCGCGAACGACTACATCGGAGACCGCGAACCGACCGCCCGGCTTCAGAACCCGGAAAGCCTCCTGCAGCACGCGATCCTTGTCCCCCGAGAGGTTGATGACGCAGTTGGAAATGATCACGTCCACCGAGTTGCTCGGCAGCGGGATGTTCTCGATCTCGCCGCGGAGGAATTCGACGTTGGTCAAGCCGCTCTTGTGTTTGTTCGCATGTGCCAGCGCGAGCATCTCATCGGTCATGTCGAGGCCGTACGCCTTGCCAGTCGGCCCAACCCGGAGCGCCGACAGGATCACGTCGATGCCGCCGCCGGAGCCGAGATCGAGCACTATCTCACCCGGATTCAGCTCGGCCAAGGCAGTCGGATTGCCGCAGCCCAGTGACGCCTGCAGCGCTGCCTCAGGCACTTCACCCGCCTGACCGGAGTCGTACAAGTTGGAGGTAATCGGGTCGCAGCAGCTTGCGAGCGTTGGAGCCGTGCCGCAGCAGCTCGTCTTGCCTTTCTGAACGAGGCTGGCTGCTTGTCCGTACTTCTCACGGACGATTTCCTTCAGATCACTGGTAGAAGACATGGTTGTGCTTTCGGTATGGAACGGGGTCAGGGGCAGATATCCGGTGCCCGGAATCCGGCTGGTTGCGGGATCGCGAAGTACCTGCGCTGGAAGTACAGGGCGACGTTGACGAGAAGGATCAGCACTGGCACTTCCACCAGCGGCCCGATGACGGCCGCAAAAGCCTCGCCGGAGTTGATCCCAAACACTGCGATTGCGACCGCAATGGCCAGCTCGAAGTTGTTGCTGGCCGCCGTGAACGATAGCGTCGTCGTCTTGGAGTAGTCGGCACCTATCCGATGCCCCAACCAGAACGACACGAGGAACATGACGACGAAGTAGATCACCAGCGGAATCGCGATCCGCACCACGTCCAGCGGGATGCGGACGATGTAGTCACCCTTCAGGGAGAACATGACGAAGATGGTGAACAGCAGGGCGATCAGCGTGATCGGGCTGATCTTCGGCACGAAGCGCTCGTGGTACCAGACCTTGCCCTTGGCGCGAACCAGTACGAAGCGAGTGACGGCGCCGGCAAGGAAGGGGATACCGAGGTAGATGAAGACGCTCCTGGCAATGTCGGCGATGGTGACATTCACCGCGAATGACTGAAGCCCCAGCCAACCCGGCAGTACGGTGATGAAGACCCACGCGTAGACGGAGAAGAAAAGCACCTGAAAGACCGAATTGAACGCCACCAGTCCCGCGCAATACTCGGTGTCGCCCTTTGCCAATTCGTTCCATACGATGACCATCGCAATGCAGCGTGCGAGTCCGATCAGGATCAGGCCTGCCATGTAGTGCGGCTGGTCGCGCAGGAACACGACCGCCAGCACGAACATCAGGATCGGCCCGATCAGCCAGTTTTGCACCAGCGACAGCGTCAGCACCCGGCGGTTGCGGAACACGTCGCCCAAGTCCTCGTAGCGGACCTTGGCGAGCGGCGGGTACATCATCAGTATCAGTCCAACGGCAATCGGGATGTTGGTCGTCCCGCTCTGGAACTGGCTCCAGAACGCGGCGACGCCGGGGTGGAGATACCCGGCCATGACCCCAGCCGCCATGGCAAGGAATATCCACAACGTCAGATAGCGGTCGAGGAAGCCGAGTCTTCGAGCGTGTGATGACATTACTGCGCTCACTGCGTCGTCGCTTCCGCCAGCGATTTTCCACGGTCGTCCAGCTTTCGCTGCAGGCTGAGTCGGTCGAGTTTGTCCAGTGGCAAGGGGGCGAACACCCGGATGCGATTCATGGGACATTGCGCAACTCCAATGGACCTTTCAGCCTGATGAGTCAGGCAGACTTGCGGCGCTTGACCACCGGCATCGCAACTGCCGCCGCTCGTTCCGCCTTTGTTGGCCCGCAGGCTGGATCGCCGGTCGCGCTACTGCGACAGCAGTTCTCGGTCAGGTAGCCGATCAGGCCGCTCATCGCGGAGAGGTCCGCGCGGTACCAGACGAATCGGCCATCCTGGCGCGGCGCGATCAGCCCCGCCCGCCACAGTTCCTTGAGGTGAAACGAGAGCGATGGAGCGGGGATGTCCAGACGCTCGGCGATCTGCCCGGCGCGGAGGCCCTCCGGTGCATGTTCGACCAGCAGCCTGTAGACGGCGAGGCGCGTCTCCTGCGCCAAGGCCGCAAGCGCGATAAGTACCTTTGAAGTTTCCACAAGAGTAAAAATATCAAACAGATGGATACCTTGTCAAGCTGGTGTTCCACCCGGTAGCGCGCGGTGCCCACCTGCGTCGATGATAGAACGACTGAGGCGGTCGCCTGCCTATGCGCGCGTGGTGCCGCAGAGGGTTAAATCGCCCGGCTAATCCGATATCGACAATCACAATCTCTAAACCAGGGGAAGACACGACGGCAAACGATTGAAAGCAGGAACGTATGGCGCCCGGACGTACCGACTTGACGTCGAATCCGGTCGTCGCGCCAGTCGGCGGCGACAATCCCGGTTGAAGCTGCTCTTATTCGTCTTGACCGATAACATCACCCAATATCAGCATTGGTTTATGGATTGCACCCTTCCTCCAGTACTTCGTATAATTTGTATTATGTCAAATACAGTATCAGCAATCCCGGGATTGACAACCTGTGTTCACGCGATAAGCTATATATGCCGTATACCTTTAGCATCCATAGCTACCAACCAGAAGGATTTCCAAGATGCGAATCAAGTCATTCGCCGTGCTTGCTACGGCACTCGT
>JBDTJK010000413.1:0-5874 GCA_039935875.1 Casimicrobiaceae bacterium | reverse complement strand
GGGATTGACAACCTGTGTTCACGCGATAAGCTATATATGCCGTATACCTTTAGCATCCATAGCTACCAACCAGAAGGATTTCCAAGATGCGAATCAAGTCATTCGCCGTGCTTGCTACGGCACTCGTCGCAGGCTCGCTTGCGCTGCCAACGCCGAGTGACGCAGCCAACTCCACCAAACCTGTGCGCGAGGCCTATGTCGCGAAACTGGTGCCAATGAACGTTTCGACGACCCACCATCAAACGATGGGCACCGCCCGATTCGAGATGCGCGGCGACAAGCTGACGATCACGATCGCTGTCAAGGACGCGCCACCCGATACCGTCCATTGGCAGCATTTCCATGGGCTCACGGGAGAAATGGCCGCGACTTGCGCGACGTCGGCAGCGGACACCAATGGCGACGGCATCGTCGACCTGATCGAGACCGAACCCGCATCCGGAACGACGATGGTCCCGTTCGATAACACTCCGTCGGCCATGGACGTGGCGCATGGCGTTTACCCGAAGGCTTCGTCAAAGGGCACGTACACCTATCGCAAGACGGTATCTGTGAAGGCGTTGGCCGCTGCGTTCGCCAAGGCGTTCGATGGACAGCCCCTCGACCTGGACAAGCGCGTCGTGATCATTCACGGCGTGCCTTCCGACACCAAGCTGCCTGCCAGCGTGCAGTCGCTCGGGCCGATCCCGGCGCAGGTAACGATACCGATCGCTTGCGGAAAGATCGAAAAGGTCACCCACTCCTGATCGAGCGGATGTGGTCAGCGCGCGGTGGCCCTCGTGCAGGACTACCGCGCGGACTCATCGATCGGCGCTGCGATGCCGCAGACACGGCTGCTGCAAGGCGCCACCATCCATTCTCCGTCGTGAAGCCTCCGCCGCAGCAGATCCGGCCTTGAGCGCCACGCGTCGCGCCGGCCTCATCGTGGTTTTCCTCTGGTTCGCCATTGGTGGACTTGTCCATTTCGTTGCCACCGAAGCGGAAATGCGCCTCGTTCCGTCGTGGATTCCATGGCACCGGACGGTGGTTTTGGTCAGCGGCGTATTCGAGTGGCTCGGCGCAGCCGGATTGTTGTTTCCGTCGCTCCGCCGCTGGGCAGGATTCGGGCTGTTCACGCTGACCATTGCAGTCACGCCGGTCCACATCGACATGCTGCAGCGCCACGCGATGTTCGATATCCCGTTGTGGCTGCTTTGGCTGCGCCTCCCATTGCAGGTCGCGCTGCTGGCGCTGATAGCGTGGAGTACGGCGGATCCATCACGTCATCGAACGCAATAGGTCGTCGGGCCAGCCTTGGCCGGTCGTTTCAATAGTTATAATACGGATCATGTTCCTGCCGTATCATTCTGTTGTTAAAGTACTCTTACCGTATCGTCGAGTAGCCTACACGTCAATCCTCAACGCGGAATACGTCACTCCATCGGAATCCGCTGGCGGCAACTGCCCGCCATCGAGGTTCACGCGCAACGCAGGTTGCATCAGCTTGGGCGGCTTCAATGTTGCATCGCGCGCTTCGCGCATGCTGACGAACGCGTCCTGCAGAACGCCGCCCCCGACGTGAATGTTGAAGTCGCGCTGCGCGGCGACGCTCGTCTGTGCCATCGGCTTGCGCGCGCCGGACGGCGGATAGTCGTGGCACAGGAACATCCGCGTCGACGCCGGCAGCGCCAGGATGCGCTGGATCGACCGATAGAGCGTCGCGGCATCGCCGCCCGGGAAGTCGCAGCGTGCCGTGCCCACATCCGGCGCGAACAGCGTGTCGCCGACGAACGCGGCGTCGCCGACCAGATAGGTGTGACCGTCAGCGGTGTGACCCGGTGTCGCCAGCGCGCGAACGACCAATTCTCCGGCATCCACGCTATCGCCGTCGTCAAGCAGCCGATTGAATTGGCTGCCATCGGGCACGAAGCCCTCGCCCATGGCCAGCATGGGTTGCAAGCAAGCCTGCACGTCGACGATGCCGCGCCCGATCGCCACTTGCGCGCCCAACGACCTGCGCAGCGCGTGGGCTGCCGTCAGGTGGTCGGCATGCGCATGCGTCTCGAGGATCCAGTGCACGTGCAGGCGCTGCGCCTTGACGAAGTGGAGAAGAGCATCGACGCACTGCCTTCCCACCTGTCCACTGGCCGCATCGAAGTCGAGTACCGGATCGATGATGACCGCGCCACCGCCCTGCCCGGCGTGGACGACATACGAGAACGTTCCGCTTTCGGCGTGAAAGAACGGTTGCACGTCGGGATGCGCCGGGTGGTTCATCAACTTCCTTGCGCTTGTTTCAGTTCGAGACTGGCTCGCCCGATGCACGCGGCCGCGATGGCGTCGAGCACATGTGCTCAGACGGCGATCATGCGGCGGTCGTCAATTCGTTGGCCCACTGGTAGGCGGACAGTTGAGCCTGTAACAGGTCGCTGCGCGTCACGCCCGGGACCTTGGCCAGTTGCGTGGTTATCGTGCCGGCGTCGTTGCGCTCGACGCCTTCCACCAGCGCCAGCATTTCGCCCAGCGCGCCGTTATGCTCCAGCAAAGCGCGGTTCACCAAGCTTGGCAGGTTGAGTTCGTCGAGGATCTCGCGCGTCGGAATTTCCAGCACGACGCTCATCAGCGACAGGATGCCGGTGATGAATGCCAGCTCGGTCATCGTCGATTCGGGACCCGGCCGATGCGCGGCAAGCAATTCCATCAGCTTGCCACGCACGGCGGCAAGCTGCAGCAGCGGATTGCCGAAGCTCGTGTTGCCGCGATCGGCGGTGTACAGCAGCAGCTGCAGCCACACCCGCAGTTGGCGCCGGCCGAGCAACACCAGCGCATGGCGCAGCGAGGTCACCGTCTGCTGGCGTCGCAACGCAGCCGAATTCACCAGCCGCAAAAGGTTGACCGACAGGTGCGGGTGCAGGCGGAACGCGTCCTCGATTTCGCGTACATCCGCTTCCCCCAACGCCAGCGCCAGCAGCTTGAGCAGCGTGATCTTGGCGGGCTTGGCGCGCTTGGCCGACAGCAGCTCCGGCCGCGCGAAATGGAATCCCTGGAAATGGTCGAAGCCCAGCGCCTTGGCATGCTCGAACTGCTCGGCAGTCTCGATCTTCAGCGCCACCAGCTTGACTGCGTACGGCTTCAGTACCGCAACCATTTCCGGGATCAGCAGCGCGTCGATCTCGCCGAAATCGACCTTGACCACGTCGACCGCGCGGAGCAGCGGGTCGATGTCCTGGACATTGCCGACGAAATGATCGAGCGCGATCCGGTAGCCCCTCTTGCGCAGGCTCTGGCAGCGCTCGATGATGCCGTCGTCGGCGGCAGTCTGTTCGAACAGTTCGATGACGATGCGGTCGCTGGGCAGTGCCTCGATCAATTCGCTGAACAGGAATTCGGAGTCGACATTGAGGAACCCGTCGACCGGGCCGATGACCTGCGCGAGGCCGATTTCGGCAAACACATTGGCGATCACCGACGACGTGGCCAGCAGGTTGTCGTTCAGCTCGGCGACGTTGCGTTCGCTGGAACGGAACAGCAGCTCGTAGCCGGACAGGTCGCCCTTGCGATCGACGATCGGCTGGCGGGCGACATAGATGTCCTCGATCAGGTTGCTGTTCATCGGATAGGCAACGCCACGAAGCGTGCGCTTGCGGGCCGGTTTAGGCACAGCCCGCAGTCGCGCAGCGCGGGCCCGAAACGCGGATCGACACCATCGAGCACGATGGCCTTGCGGTTGCCGGCGGCGAATTCGCGCAACACCACCAGTGCGCCGATGCCGGCAGGCTCCATCGCCGTTACCGCCGAAAGATCGATATGGATCGGCCCGCGGCCGGGATCGCCGACGGCGCGCGCGATTGCCGGGCGCAGGACGCGATAAGCAGTCCAGTCGAGCTTTTGCTGCACCACGATTGCCACCTTGTCATCTCCCCGGTGCTGCGCCGACCGGTCCGCGGCCGCAAAAGCGCAGCAAAGTCGCGGTAAACTGAACGAATGTTCGTGCCGCAGACACACGCGCGCCGCCTCCTGCAAGGATCGCCGCTCGCCGCCTCCACAGTCGTTTATCGGCACCCCGGCTGCAATCTGAAGCCCTGTCGGCACCACGATTTGCGGGTGGCCGGCGCGCGGGCGCCCGGTTGGCCATGAGTCCTCCCGAACACGAGCCACTGGCGCTGATCCTGATCGAGGATTCCCCCGACGACTTCGAGCTGATCATGCGTCGCGTGCGGGCGCTCTACCCCGACGTCTACGCATTGCGGGTCGAGACCGCCGCCGCCCTGCGCGCGGCCGTCGAGAAGCGCAAATGGTCGGCGGTGCTATCCGATCACCGGCTGCCCGGGTTCAGCTCGCACGAGGCGCTGGCCGTCGTGCGCGAAATAGCGCCTGACGTGCCGTTCGTCATCGTTTCAGGCGCGATCGGCGAGGACGCGGTCGTCGAAGCCATGCGCGCCGGGGCGGACGACTTCGTGATGAAGGACCGCTTGAGCCGCCTCGAAATCGTGTTGAAGCGCACGCTGGAAACCGCCGCCGCGCGGCGCCGTCAGCGTGAGACTGAATCGGCGTACCAGGAAAGCGAGGCGCGGCTGCGCGCGGTTGCCGCCAATCTCCCGGGCATGATGTTCCGCATCGACATCGAGGACGGGCGCGTGGCGTTCGATTTCGTCAGCGACGGCGCGCGCCGGCTGTTCGGCGTCGGCGCCGACGAAATCGCGCGCGACGCCACGGCGTTTTTCGGCCGCTTCGGCAAGCACGACGCGACCAACCTGCTGACCGCGCTGCATCATGCGGTGGATGGCGACGGTTTCCTGACGTGGACTGCCTCCATCGTCGCGCCGGACACTGTCGAATGGGTGCAGATCGAGGCCAGCAGCCGCCGTGTGGCGCCGCGGCACGCGGTGTGGGACGGACTCGTGATCGACATCACCGCCGCCAAACGCGCCGAGCGCGAGCTGCGCGAGTCGCGCGAGGAACTGCAACAGCTCGCGCGCCATCTCGCGGAAGTGCGCGAGGAAGAGCGCGACGTGGTCGCGCGCGAACTGCACGACGATGTCGGCAGCATGCTGACCGGCGTCAAGTTCGAGACGACGTGGCTCAAGGGATTGATCCGCAATGCACCCGAAGCGGCGGATTCGCTGAAGCAGCTCGATGAGCTGGTCGAAGGCGCGGTGCTGGCGTGCAACCGGATCATGCACGACCTGCATCCAGCCATCCTCGAGGAGGGAATCGTCGCCGCATTGGAATGGCAGGCACGCGTTTTCGGCAAGCGCATCGGAACGATTTGCCGCTTCCACCCGCCGGCCGAGGAGATTGCTCTCGATACCGGGGCTTCGATGGCCGTGTTCCGCATCTGCCAGGAGTCGCTCAACAACGCAGCCAAGCACGCGTGCGCGCGCAGCGTCGACGTGACGCTCGCCGCCACGCCGCATCAGATCCTGCTGACGATTGTCGACGACGGCATCGGCATGTCCGACACGGCCACCCGTCGTGCCGGCCACTTCGGGCTACGCGGCATGCGCGAGCGTGCGATGGCACTGGGTGGTGAATTGCGCATCGCTTCCGGTCCCCATGGCACGACCGTGTCGTTGGCGCTGCCGGTGCAGCAAGTCGCCGCGCTCGATGGCCCGGATGCCCCAGCTGCATCGGAGCGCGACCGATGATCGCGGTCGCGATTGCCGACGACCATGCGATCGTGCGCCGCGGTGTCGCGCAGATCGTGTCCGCCGAGAGCGACATGTCGGTGGTCGGCGAAGCCTCCAACTACGGCGAAGTGATGGAGTTGGTGCGCCGCGGCGGCATCGATTGCCTGCTGCTCGACATCTCGATGCCCGGACGCAATGGCATCGAGACGCTGAAGCAGGTGAAGATCGAGGCGCCGCGGATCGCAGTGCTGGTGATCAGCATGTA
>JBDTJK010000412.1:0-2795 GCA_039935875.1 Casimicrobiaceae bacterium | reverse complement strand
CATCGACGTGTCGACTGTCGGCGCGCGCTTCGACGGCCTGTACCTGCCGCCGCCGTCGCGCCCGGACAAGCCGCTGTCGGTGAAGACGTTGATCATCCCGACGCAGGAATATTCCGAAGGCCGCAACATCATCCTCGGCACCGGAAGGTCGGTGTACACCGTCGCGCTGCGCCATCTGGTCGAGCAGCGTGCCGAGTGGTCCTGGGCCGCCATCCAGATCGTCGAAAAGCGCGCACGCGAGTGACGGCGCCGGCATCCTGAGCGCGCTTCCATTCTTCACCATCGGCCATTCGACGCGGCCGCTCGCGCAATTCGAGGCACTGCTGCGTGAATCCGCGGTTGACCTGGTGGTCGACGTGCGCACGGTTCCGCGTTCACGCACCAATCCGCAGTACAACCGCGACACGCTGCCGCAGGCGCTGGCGGAGTCCGGCATCGGCTACCGCCACGTGCCGGAGCTCGGCGGACTGCGTCCGAAGTCGCGCGACGTCGCGCCCGACGTCAACGGATTCTGGGACAACGCGAGCTTTCACAACTACGCCGACTACGCGATGGGCGCGGCATTTGCGGAAGGATTGCAGGCGCTGCGCGACGATGGGCATGCGCTGCGCTGCGTGATCATGTGCTCGGAAGCGGTGTGGTGGCGCTGCCACCGGCGGATCGTCAGCGACTACCTCATCATGCGCGGCGAGCAGGTGTTCCACATCATGGGTGCCGGCAAGGTCGACGGCGCGCAGATCAATCCCGCCGCGCGCGAGCATGGCGACGTGCTGGCATACCCCTCCGCACCGACGCTGCTGTAGCCCGCGGCGCCAAATGCGGCGACGGCAACGCGCGTCAGTCGTTCGGACGAAAGCGCAACGTCAGCACGCGCTGGAACATCTCGGGACGGCCGGGCTTGGGCAGCGGCGATGATTTGAGGATCGCGCGCTGCACCGCGTCGTCGTACGCGCGCACGCCGCTCGACTTCTGCAGCTTGGCATCGATGATCTCGCCGGTCGGCAATTGCACCACGTCGAAGATCGCCTGCGGATTGCCGGGCAGATCACTGGGCAGAATCAGGTTGCCCTTGACCTTCGCCTGGATACGCTGCACCCAGTCCGATTCGGCAGTCTTGCGCGCATCCTGCGCGCGCGCCGCCACTTCGGCCTGCTTGCGCGCTGCGAACTCGCTGTCCGCCTGTGCCTGGATCTGTTGCATCTCGCGCTGCTGGCGCTCGCGCGCATCGGCGAGCTTCTTGTCGTCCTGCTGCTTCTGCAGCTCGCGCTGGCGCTGCAGTTCGGTTATGCGCTTCTGCTGCTCCACCTGCGCGCGCTGTTCGGCCTCGACGCGTTGCCTGCGCTCTTCATCCTTGCGCGCCTTCAGCGCGATGTCCGCGGCGGCGCTATCCACCTTCGGGGGCTGCAGCACGGGTTGCGGTGTCGGCACGGCGACCGGTTCGATTTTCGGTGGTGGCGTGGGAATCGGCTCGAGCTTCGGCGGCGGCGTGACCTTCGGCGGCGGCGCGACCTTCGCCGGCTGCGCGATTGGCGCGTAGAGTTCGGCTACCACCGGCTCGGGCTCGTGGCTCTGCCAGCGGATCGAGAAGATCAGCACCCCGAGGAAGGCGAGATGCACCGCCACCGCCAGCGCGAGTGCGACGCCACGATGCGGCAGTCGTTCGTTTTCGCGCGGGCCGCTGCGCGGATCGGCATTCATCACGGCGTTACTTCGCGGTCGGGCGCGCCAGCAGGCCGACCTTCTTGATGCCGTTGCGTTGCAACAGATCAAGCAGCGTCATCACGTCCTGGTAGCGCGTCGTGCCTGCGGCCGCGATCACCACCGGACGCACGCTCTCGCCCTGCTTTCCGCGAAGCTCCGCGACGAGGTCGTCGCGGCTGATATGCACTGAAGGCGCCTTGCTGGCCTGGTCGCGGAACGATATGGACTTGTCATCATTGAGCGTGACTTCCAGCGGCAGCACCGGCGCCGTCAGCTGGCTGCCCACGCTCGGCAGCTCGATCTGCCCCGGATTGACCAGCGGCGCCGTGATCATGAAGATCACCAGCAGCACCAACATCACGTCGATATAGGGGACGACGTTGATCTGGTTGATCGCCTTGCGTGCGCGGCGCATCGGCCCTATCCCTGACGCTGCAGGATGTTGGAGAATTCCTCGATGAACGTGTCGTAGCGTGCGGCGAGGCGGTCGACGTCATGCGTGTAGCGGTTGTACGCGACGACCGCGGGGATCGCCGCGAACAGTCCGATGGCGGTCGCGATCAGCGCCTCGGCGATGCCGGGCGCGACCTGCGTCAGCGTCGCCTGGCTGACGTTGGCCAGCCCGCGGAACGCATTCATGATTCCCCACACGGTGCCGAACAGCCCCACGTAGGGCGACACCGATCCCACGGTCGCGAGTCCCGACAGGTGCGCGTCGAGCGAGTCCACTTCGCGCTGGTATGCGGCGCGCATTGCACGCCGCGCCGAATCCATCGTGATCACCGACGAGCTCCCCTGCCGGCGATGCTTGGAGAATTCGCGAAAGCCTGCGGTGAAGATGTGCTCGAGCCCGCTGCCGGTGCGTGCCTGGCTCGCGCGCTGGAACAGCTCATTGAGGTCGCCGCCTTTCCAGAAGTTTTCCTCGAACAGGTCGGCGTCGCGCCGCGAGGTGCGCAGCTGGAACAGCTTCAGGAAAATGTGCCACCAGCTCCACACCGACGCCAGCGCCAGCAGCACGAGAATCGCCTGCACGACGACCGAAGCCGTAGTGATCAACGACAGGAACGACAGGTCGGGGTGAACGTTCAAGTTCC
>JBDTJK010000411.1:0-7736 GCA_039935875.1 Casimicrobiaceae bacterium | reverse complement strand
TTGGTAGGCCGTGTAGGGATCGAACCTACGACCAACGGATTAAGAGTCCGCTGCTCTACCAGCTGAGCTAACGACCCGGAGAGGCGCGAATTTTATCACAGCGATTGCGCAGACCCAAGTCAGCATCCGTCCGCCCCATGACCAGCACCCCTTTCCACACTCGGCAACTATTGCAGGCGTCCGCCGTGGTCGCCACAATGCGCGTGATCCTGGATGCTGTTGAACGGTACGATGCCGCCAGAATTGGCTGACTTCCCGCAACCGTCGACGGCCGCTTGCCGGCGCGCTGGCCTGCGCGCCGGATGCTTCAAAGGGAAAACACCGGCACCCATGGCCGGCCGCACAACCGCTCAGAGGCGGCGGATCGTGCGGCACGGATTGCCCGCCGCGAATACCTGCACACCGACGTCGCGGGTCACGACGCTGCCAGCGCCGATCACCGATCCGTTGCCGATGGTGACTCCCGGGCAGATGATGGCGCCGCCGCCGATCCAGACATCGTCGCCGATCGTCACCGGCTTGCCGAGTTCGAGTCCGGTTGCGCGCTCCACCGGCGACATCGGATGCGTGGCTGCGTAGATGTGCACGCCGGGCCCGAACAGCGCGTTGTTCCCGATCGACACGCGCATCACGTCCAGCACGACGCAGCTGACGTTGAAGTACACGTTGTCGCCGAGCTCGATGTTGTAGCCGTAGTCGCAGAAGAAGGGCGGGTCGATGCGCACGTTGGCGACACGCCCGAGCAATGCGGTCAGCGCATGCATCCTGCGCTCGCGTTCGAGCGGACTGGTGCTATTGAGCTCATGGCACAGCGACTGCGCGCGACGCCGCTCGGCAGCAAGCTGCGGATCGCTCGAGTCGTACAGCCGACCCGCGAGCATCTTGTTCTTTTCGGCGCTCATTCGAAAACAGGGCGCTGCTTGTCCGCCGCGCACCGATTCATGGGGGCAGCGTGTAACTGAATGCGTACGAATGCTTGCCGTCCGCGATCGTGATCTCGAGGCACCCGGTGATGCCAGTCAGTTGGCCGGTGCCAGAATCGGGAACCACGGTGATCGACAGTTGCTGCGCGCCGCGCGTCATCGAACCGGAATGCTGAAATACAAACCCGCCAGCGCGGCCGTGTAAGGTTCCCGTGAACTGCTCGATGGCCACGTAACCGGCCGAACCCTTGGTCTGCGTCATCGCGGTCAGCATTTCACCGTTGCCGACGCCACTCAAGTCGCCTGCGAATTGCTTGTCGAGCGACATGCGTCCCAACTACCCACGGCGGAACCTTCCCCCACGGGCTTGACCGAAACCTCGAACGTACCGGTTGCGTGCCGTGTCATCACGATGCCGCCTCGACGACCCGCTGCGCGGAGGACGCGCGCGATCGGGCGACGAACGCGCGCGCACGCTCGGCAACCCGCTCGAGCGCTGCCCGGTGCGGCGCGATCTGTGATTCACGCGCCCGCCATTTGTCCACCTGCGGCGGCGTCACCGTATAGCGCGACAGCGGCAATGTCGCCGGCAGCGGGCGATCCCAGGCGAGATCGGCAAAGCGGCAGATATCGCGTACTCGCGCTGCGGGGTCGGCCACGAATTCGCGATAGGTCAGCGCATGCACGCGCGATGGCGGCAGCGCCTCGAGGTCGTCGAGCAGCACCGTTTGCGTTCGTTGCCATTGTGCGGCGGCGATCGCCGGCACGTCGGCGCCGATCAGGTCGCGCCAGCCGGGAACCAGCAGGAACGACCACGGCGGCCCGCGCCAATCGGGCAACCGCGCGTACATGACGAAGCCTCCCGACTCCCAGCCTTCGATCATGCTGCTGACGTTTTCCTCAGGCTCGCGATACAGGTAGACGAACTGCGCATCGGCAAACGCCGCGTCGAGGAACGGCACGCGCAGCGCATTCTTCGGCGTCTTCTCGAGCAAGCGCGGCGCGCTGTCTGCCGCGGGTACACGGCCGTCGCGATCGCGCAGTGCGGCACGGAATCGCTGATGGAGTTCGTCGACGATATCGGGCCTTGCATCGCTCGCGTCGGCACGAATCGACTGCGGACCCTGTGGCGACGGTCGCAGCGCGGCGATCTTCTCGAACAGGGCGTGACTCTCGCCGCCCACCGTATACAGGTCCGGTGCACACACCAGCGTCTCGAACAGCAGCGTGCTGCCGGCACGCGGCGCCGAAACGATGATCAGCGGACGGACGAGCCGCGCAGTCGCCAGCGGCGCAGCTTGCTGGCGCGACAGCACTTGCACGCCCCACTGCACCGACAACTTGCGCGATGCCTGCGGCTTGCTCTGGTCGAGGTCGGGAATCTGCGCAGCATCGGCGCTGCGCGGAATCGAATTCGATCCCGCGGTGCCGTTCGACGCGGCCAGGTGGGTGTTCATCAGTGCCGGGGCCAGCGACACCTTCAGCAGGCTCGCGAGATCCATCTTGTTCGGCAGCATGACGCGGTTTGCATTTGCATCGGCAATCGCAACGATCCGTTCGCGCAGCCGCGTGTAATGCGGCCAGCCGTCGGCCCGGTCCCCGAATTGCGCCCACAGCGCGCGCCAATCGCCGAACACAGGCTCGACAAGCGTGTCAATTGCGGCGATTGCGTCCGGCGCTGCGACGCCCGAGCGCGCATCGGCGAGCCAGCGCGACCACAGGCTCGCTATCTCCGCCGGCTCCATGACCACCGGATAGTTGTGCCGCTCGAAGCGCAACTGCGTTTTCGCGTCGGCCCGATAAGGGACCGCCACTGGAACCTGCGTCGGGTCGCGGCTGGCTTCGACACGTCGCCAGAAGTCCCCGCTGCCCACCGTATCGACGACCAGGTGGGTGCGCTGTGCGGCATTGGGATTGAGGACGTTGTGCTCGCGCCAGGTGTCGAATATCCAGCATTCGCCGGCTGCCATGTGCGTCGTCGCATCGCCGCAGATGAACTCGACTTCCGGGAACGTCACCACCGGAATGTGCACGCGCACGCGCTGCTGCCAGTAGTAGCTCAGATCGACATGCGCCGTCGCTTCGGCACGCGCATCGAGCCGCATCAGGCGGCTGCGTCCGAGAGTTACGCCCAGCGCCTCCATCACCTGCATCACATAGGGACAGCGCGCCAGATGCGGAGTCGATTGCATCGGTCCCGAAACACCGTCGTCGAGCAGGTTGCCGTTGCGCGCGATGTACGGCAGCGCCGAGTTGCCGGGGTTTCCCTGCGGATGCGGCCGCCACTCGGCAGCGGTGAATTGCGCGACCTCGGCCGCCAGCCGCGCAGCGTCGAACTGCAGCGGTAGCTTGAAGAATGGAGCAGGCAATTGCATGGGCACACCGGCACGACGACGGAGCGACATTCTAGCGTCCGCGCGGCCACGTCGGTAACTACGAGTGGCGGGTTATGGCCGATTCTCCCAGCGACCCGCTCGCGTGTTGCAACACCTCGGGCGACACCACCCATGCCTCAAACGGCGTTATCCTGTCCGTATGCTCCAAGAGTTCGGACCGTGCCTTTACTCGGCCGATGGACCGCCCGTGTCGTTCTTCGGCTTTGCGTACCCCACCCGAATGGCGTTGGTGCGCCTTTCGGATGCGAGCCTATGGGTATGGTCACCCATAGCACTGACCGACGATCTGGCAAAGGCGGTCGACTCGATTGGCCGGGTGCGCTATATCGTCTCGCCGAACAAGCTCCATCATCTCTTCCTGCGCGAGTGGTCCCGTCGATGGCCCGACGCAAAGCTGTATGCGCCGCCGGGTCTCGCACGCAAGAAGCCCGAACTGAGGTTCGAGGCGGACCTCGGTGACGAGCCCGATCCCATGTGGGCCGCGGACATCGATCAGGTGATCTTTCGAGGTTCGTTCGCGATGGAGGAAGTCGTGTTCTTCCACCGCGCGTCGGGCACCGCGATTTTCGGAGACCTCATCCAGCGCTTCTCCGAAGCAGGAATGTCCACGTGGAAGCGGACGTTGATGCGACTTGACAGTCTGGTCGGCGAACGCGGCAGCACGCCGCGTGAGTGGCGGGCGACTTTCCTGCACCGTGCCCCGACGCGCGCCGCTCGCGCGCGGGTGCTGGACTGGTGTCCCGTTCGACTGCTGATCGCCCACGGTCAGTGCGCGAATTCCGGCGCGAGCGGGATCATCGCCGCCGCGTTGAGCTGGATCTAGGATGCTGCGCGCCATCAGGATCTGCTCTGCTTGGTCCTGACGCAAACTCAGGCGCCGTCGCTTTCCGGTCGGGCGACGGCGCTCATCGCCCTGGCGCTGCTGGTGGCAGGAATTGCAGCGATGCGCCGGCGACGCAGATAAAGGATCGCGGGTTTCGGGAGCGGCCGTTGCGCGCGGTGGATCGAGAGCACCGCGGCGGACATCTTGCTCGACGATTCAGATCTCGCAACCGGCTTCATGCCTGGTTATGTACAGATTCCCTAGCGGACTTCAATGGCACCCGTCACCGTGACATGGAGCTCGTCGGACTGCACCGCAAGGTTGCTCAATTCCAGCGCACGCACGACGATTGAGTAAGGGCCTGTCTTATCCGGGGCCATCAGCGCCCGAATCGCTTCGAGCAGGTTGATGTGCAGCGGTGCGGTCGAACCGGCGCCGATCAGGTTTTCCAATGCCGCGGCCACCAGCGGATTGGCCGCGCCTTCCACTCGCACGTCTTCCAGGACGACCTCTTGCGCGCGTACGACGGGCCGGGCCGAGAGCGTGATCGCGCTGGGTTCTGCTACGGATTGGCATACTCCCGCAATCAGCATGCCGATCCGGCCGGCGAAATGCGCTCCGACATAAACGCGCCCCTGCCTGAACGATACAGTGGGGCTCTCCAGATACGGATCATTGCAACGGTCAGGCCGGCGGAGGTAAAAGCGGCCGTGGTCCTTGAAGAGCTGTCCCTTCAAGGCTTTTGCGAACGCCGATGCGTGCACCACGACGTCGATGGCATGCGCACTGGGCGCTGCAAGGGCAAACATCGATGCGATCAGCAGCGTCCAAACGCTTTGTTTTACGAGCAGGCATGTCACAAGTCATTCCTTCACGAGTACGAAAATTTGTTCCGAACGGCGTGCCTTCGTTGTCGCCACGTCGATTGCCCACCGCGTAAGGATCGGCAATCGCGATTGTGATGGCCCTTCCTCAGCTTTCCTCGGCAGTCCATCCCCCGGCGACGCGCGCATATTTGTACTGCGTACCCGGCGCGAAGACGCTGCTGCTGGCTCGCCAATCATAGCGCCAGACGCTCACCGAGTCCTGATCGACGCACAGCAGGTTGAACGAGTTTTGCTCGCCGCGCGCTCGCGTCGAAGTCGCCGTCCCCGCGTGAACGAGAATGGCGCTGCGCCCCCCCAGGTCATAGCGCTCGGTTGTCGTCCCGGCCTGATGTACGTGCATATGACCGGCCAGCAGAACATCAGGCATGCATTGACGCATATGCTCGAGTGCCATCGCCGCCCGGCCGACCGGGTCGGCGTTAACACTCACATTTGCCAGGTCAAACGGGTGGTGGGTGACAAGTATGCGCACGCGCGGATTATCCCCTGCGCAGAATAGCTCGCGTGCTCGCCGCACCTGCTCGAGATTGATGCGACCGCCCTTGAACGCCAGCGAGCGCGCGGTATTGACGCCCACCACTACGATCTCGTCATCGGTGAACACGGATTCCGCTTCACCGATGTACTGGCGATAGCGCTCGAGCGGCGAATGGAAGCGCGCGAAGACGTTGTACAGCGGAATGTCATGATTGCCCGGAACGACCACCTTCGGCGCGCGCAGCAAATTCAGGAAATCGCTGGCCGCCATGAATTCTCGGCGCTTCGCCCGCTGAGTGAGGTCGCCTGATACGGCAATCACATCCGGCTCGAGCTGTTCCACGCTCTTGCGCAGCCCTTCGACCACCGCGATGTCTACGCGCCCAAAGTGCAGGTCCGAGATGTGAAGCACCTTGCGCATCGGCCACTTACCCTTGCGCCGCAGGAACCAGCACCGGGAGCGCCAGCGGCTCCAAGTGATAGTTAAGTGGCGCTTGCAATCGGTTGACTTCTCCGTCCGTCGTGACGCTTAAGTGACGTCGCCGCGTCCTGACCTCCACATCCGCTGCGCTAAAGGTCTTGAAATCCTTTGCCTCGCGCAATCGGCCGCATAAGGCACGCAGGGCAAGCACGACCAATCCGGTTCGTCCGGCGCGATCGACTATATGAACGCTCAAATGGCCTGCGTCCAGGCTGCGCCGCACGCCAAGGTTGAGCCCGTCGAGCTCATAGCTGTTGTTTCCGATGAAAACGAGCGGCGTCCGGTATTCAAGCGATTCGCCTTCGACAGTCAGGTGCACGTCCAGAAACGGATAGCGCCGGAACACTGTCCACGCGGCCCAAAGGGACGCACGCCATTTTGTGCGGCCGAGGCGATCGATCGACGCGTCGCGCCTACGCACGGCTTGCGGATAGAGTCCCAAGCCGGAATTATTCAGGAAAAGGCGGCCGTTGACGCGGCCCACGTCGACTCGGGCTATGCGGCCGGTGCAAGCAGTTTCAACGGCGGCGGCGAGGTCGGCCGGGATTCCCATATCTCTTGCAAAATGATTCAAGGTCCCGAGCGGAAGCACTCCCAAAGTTGCACCGCTTCCGATAACTGCTTCCGCAATCGCATTCACGGTGCCGTCGCCACCGCCCGCTACGACCACCCGCGCGTTGCCTGCGATTGCGCGTTTTGTCGTCGCAACGATGTCCTCGTCCTTGCCGAGGACGCGAATGTCGGCGCAAATCCCGCGTTCATCGAAATATCCGCGAATCAGGGATTCCGAAGAACGGTCCGAATTCGTTCCCGCATGCGCGTTGAGCAGCACGACGTGACTCGCCATCGTGGCCATCGCTACAGTGCTCGCCTGCGGGGCCAGATCAGCGGGACGCGCCAGCGGTCGAGTACCAGGCTGCTCAACGCCAGCCAGCCAATACCTTCCGCCAGACCCGCGAGGACATCGGTAGGATAATGCGCGCCCAGGTATATTCGGCTCGCGAAAACGCACAGGACCCAAAAAACGATCGCCCAGATCGCGAGCGCACGTTGCCCGATTTCCGCTCGCGATCGAAACATCAGCATGATCAGCAAGCCACCAAACACCGTCGTTGCGGCGGCGTGTCCACTCGGAAAGCTGTACGTCGATAGACTCACCAGCGGATCATCGACAACAGGACGCGCGCGTTGCACCAGATGCTTCAGCGCCACGTTGAGTCCCGCGCCTCCGAGCACGATCGTGGCGACGCCGGCTGCGGTCGCGAATTGGTGACGCGCGAGGCAGAATATGACGACGATGGCGACGTAGGCGCTGCTGATCAATGGTCCACCGGTCCAACTGGCAATGTGCGCCACTGCCGTAATTGCCGCGCTCCGGTGTGCATGAGCCCACATGATGGCCGGGACATCCATCGCTGCCAGCGTTGCGTGCGTGATGACTTCGTACGTGATCACGCCCAGCGAAGTAAAGGCGAGCAGCATTACGACTAACCTGCAACGTGATGACCCTGCAGGTTCCATTGCGTGGAAGCGGCTAATAATGCCCCCGTAACGCCGTGCTTCCTGGCCGTGGTTCGTCGACATCGCCGCCGAAGAGCAGCATCAAGTTGACCGAACACGCGGCAACCGGCATGGCACCGGTTGGCGCGAGTGGCTCGCGTGCGTTACGAGCGCCAAACCCCTCGGCTGCAAAGCATCATCAATGCGCCCCCAATGAAGTGCGTCTGCACCGACAGCGGTCGAAAGCCC
>JBDTJK010000410.1:0-7091 GCA_039935875.1 Casimicrobiaceae bacterium | reverse complement strand
CAACAGCGTTGCCGCGTCATCGGCCGCAATCGACTGCGAAGACATCGGCACGTTGCCACATACACCGCTGCCACTCGTGCGCAGCGTGGCGGCAAGGCACGCTGCCGCATTCGCATCCCTCTGATAGCGCGAGGCGACTTCGCGGAACGACGGCGGATCCGCGGACGCGGGTAGCAACGCGCCCCCCCCAGCAGCGCGGCACGCTTAATGAAGCCGCGGCGCGCCACGGCGGTGGCGACGACGCCTTCGGTGGCGGGCGCTGCGGGTCGGGGGTGAGCCAATCGCGCCAGCGCCCGCCCGCGAATTCGAGCAGTCCGCGGCGCAGCGATTCGCCGGTTTTCTGCGGGTGATCCGCCGAGTGGGTTCAAGCATGCATATGAGCTGCAGGCACCGGCCGCTGGCGCGCCCCGGTCAGCTCGAATGACGAATCAGTGCAGCGTGGCGGCGGACAGGAAGCGCAGCACGCGGCCGCTTTGCAACCGATAGACGCCGTCGCCCATTGCCCGCGCGCCATCGAAGTCGCCGCAGGTGAACGCGAACTCCTCGTCGCCGCTGCGCGCTTCCAGGACGACATCGTCGGCGACCGTGTATTCGTCGGGCACCCGCAGGTACTCGGTCTCGCAGACAACGCCGTCGATCAGGACGAAATCACTGTCGTGCATCGTGTGAACCAGGGTCATGGAGGATAGCGATCGGCCGGGACCGCGGAACCGGTCCCCATGCAAGCCAACGTGCGGGCGCACGCGGCGCTTTCAACCCGCAGCGTTCAGCCGCTGACCAGCGCGCGCACGAAATTGGGCAACGCGAGCGCCGCGCGGTGCATGTCGCCGTTGTAGTACTGCAGGTCGGTCAGGCCACGGCGCACGATGCGCCGGTCGACTTCCATCGACGTCATGTGGCGCGGATCCAGTGTCGCCGAGCACATCGCCATCATCCACAGTCCACCGTACAGCGGGATCGATGTCAGGTACGGCGTGACGATCGGGAACACACCGCGCAGTTTGGCGAGTACGTCGCGAATGCGCCCCGGGTGCGCGACCGGGCTGGCGACATGCAGCGACAACGCGCCGGTCGGCGACAGGCGTGCCGCGCAGTCGGCGTAGAAATCCTGCGTGTACAGCGGCGTCGACGGGCCGCCCGGATCGGTGAGGTCGAGCACGATCAGGTCGAATGTCTGCGCGCTGTTGCGCACGTATGCGAGGCCGTCCTCGATGCGCAGCGTCACGCGCGGATCGTCGAGGCTGCCCTTGTGCACGGCGGCGAGATACTTGCGCGCCACGTCGACCACGGCCAGGTCGATCTCGACCAGCGTCACCGACTTCATCGACGCATGCTTCAGCAGTTCCTCGGCAGAGCCACCATCGCCGCCGCCGATGATCAGCGCGCGCTCCGGCTGCGGATGCGTGATGGCCGCGACGTGCACGAGATTCTCGTGATAGAAGAACTCGTCCCTTTCGGACGTCATGAAGTGACCGTCGAGGCGGAACAGCTTGCCGAACGAAGCGCTGTCGTGCACTTCGACCTGCTGCAGTGGCGAGCGGAACTTCTCGAACGCGCGCGACGAACGGATGAAGTAACCCCAGTCGTCGGTCAGGTACTCGGTCATCGCCCCGGCAGCGATATCGCCCGGGGTCTTTTCAGCCATCGGCGGCGCCACGGTGAATCGCCTGGAACCGCGTGCGCTCAGGCTCGAGCACTTCTTCCAGCGCGCGGAACAGCGCTTCCGCCTTGCCGGAGTTGTCGGTCGTGTAGTTGCACACGTAGACGTCGATCGTCACCGATCCGATCTCGGGCCACGTATGCACGGCCAGGTGCGATTCGGCCAGGATCACCGCACCGGTGACCCCCTGCGGCTCGAATTGATGAAAGCGCTCACCGACGATCGTCAGTCCGGCCGCCTCCACCGCACGCATGCACAGCGAACGCAGCGCGGTCGCGTCGAGCATTTCTGGTTTTGTCGCCGGGCAACCGTACCACTCGCCCAGCAGATGGATTCCGTCCATCGGCCCCTCCCGGATGAATCGCCGGCCCTGCGGGTCCTAAGAACTCGGCGCAGACCGGATCGAGATATTGCGAATTCGGCGTCGACGCCGCGACCTTGAAGACGCAGGGTCGCGAGTTTCGAGAAGGGTTTTGTCGAAGCCGGGCAGAACGTCAAATTATTGCATGAAACGGCGGATTTCGCCATAATTTCAAGCTCATTTGCGCTGCAGCAGCCGGTGTCGATGCCCTCCACGACGCGTTTCGACGCGCAGCCGCGCGACTACCGCGCCGGCGTGCTGCCGCGCGGCGTCGCAAGGATCGCCGTCGAGGCCGGCGTCAGTGCCGGCTGGCGCAAGTATGTCGGCGCGGAAGACGATCCCCATGCGGCGGTGGTCGGCATCGATCGTTTCGGAGAGTCGGCACCCGCCGGCGTGCTGTTCAAGCACTTCGGGTTTACCGCCGAAAACGTCGTGGCGGCGATCAGGCGTACGCTCGAGGCATGATCGACGTATGCATCCGCCGCGCCGTTGTCGATGATGCCGTTGCCATCGCGCGCGTGCGCGTAGAGAGCTGGCGCACTACTTATCGCGGGATGATCCCGCAAGCGTATCTCGACGCGATGTCGATCGAGGCAAGTGCTACGCTCTGGGACAAGTCGCTGTCGGCGAAAAGCGGGCGTTCACAGGTATTCGTGGCCGAAGATGCAGAGGGTGTGCTCGGCTTCGCGGCCGGTATCGTGCTGCCGGAGCCCAAGCTCGGCTTCGACGCCGACCTCGCAGCCATCTACCTGCGTTCCGCATATCAACGGCTGGGCCTCGGCAGCAAGCTGGTCGGCGTCACTGCCGCGGCGCTCGGGGCGCAGAAGGCGGCGAGCATGATCGCGTGGGTGATCGCCGCCAACAAGCCAGCCCGCGACTTCTACACCGCACTGGGCGCCGAACTCGTCGTGGAACAGCCATTCCAGTGGGACGGCATGGACCTGATCGAGGCTGGCTATGGATGGCGCGACCTGCCCGCACTGGTCGCACGCTGCAACGCGGTCACCGTGCACTGAGCGCGGCGAGACGGCACAAACGAATACGGCAACGCATGTCACAGGAGAACACAGCATGACAATCAAGGTCGCGATCAACGGCTACGGCCGCATCGGCCGCAACACACTGCGCGCGCACTACGAAGATGGCAAGCAGCATGGACTCGAAATTGTGGCGATCAACGATCTCGGCAGTGCCGAGACCAACGCGCACCTGACGCGCTACGACACTGCGCACGGCAAGTTCCCCGGCACGGTCAGCGTCGAAGGGGACTCGATGGTGGTCAACGGCGACCGCATCAAGGTGCTTGCCAACCGCGATCCCGCCGCGTTGCCGTGGGCTGCGCTCGGCGTGGATGTCGTCCTCGAATGCACGGGCTTCTTCACCACCAAGGAAAAGGCGTCCGCGCACCTGAAGGCCGGCGCGAAGAAGGTGATCATCTCGGCGCCGGGGGGCAAGGACGTCGACGCGACGATCGTCTACGGCGTCAACCACCAGGTGCTGAAGGCATCGCACACCGTCATTTCCAATGCGTCGTGCACGACCAACTGCCTCGCGCCGCTGGTGAAGCCGCTGAACGAGCACATCGGCGTCGACAGCGGGCTGATGACCACCGTGCATGCATACACCAACGACCAGGTTCTGACCGACGTCTACCACGAGGACCTGCGCCGCGCGCGTTCGGCGACGATGAACATGATCCCGACCAAGACCGGCGCCGCGAGCGCGGTCGGGCTGGTGATGCCGGAACTCGCGGGCAAGCTCGATGGCTATTCGATCCGCGTGCCGACGATCAACGTGTCGATCGTCGACCTGTCGTTCATCGCGTCGCGCGACACGAGCGTCGACGAGGTCAACGGCATCATGAAGGCGGCATCGGAGTCCGGGCCGCTGAAGGGCATCCTCAACTACAACACGGCACCGCTCGTATCCAGCGACTTCAACCACGATCCGGCGTCGTCGACGTTCGATGCGACGCTGACGAAGGTGTCGGGGCGGCTGGTCAAGGTCTCGAGCTGGTACGACAACGAATGGGGATTTTCCAATCGGCTGCTGGACACCACGGTCGCGCTGATGAACGCGCGCTAGCGCCGCAGCGTCGCACATGAGCACCGCAACCCGCGCGCACACGCTGGCGTTCGATGCCGACGTCTACGTGCTTTCGTATCCGAAGGCGGGCAGGACCTGGCTGCGCGCGATCGTCGGCAAGCTGCTCGCCGATCGCCACGGCTTTTCCGAGCGCCGCATACTGGACACGCAGGCTATTACGCGCCTCGCGGGCGTGCCCGTGATCGGCTTCGACCACGACGGCAGCGCGATGCGCGCCAACATTCGCCACGACGAGATGCCCACCGGACGCGACGCCTATGCCGGCAAGCGCGTGCTGCTGCTCGGACGCGACGTACGCGACAACCTGGTGTCCGCGTACCTGCAGGCGACACGTCGAATCCATGTGTGGGACCAGCCGATCTCGCCGTTCCTGCGCGACCCGCACTACGGTGTCGACAAGATCCTCGCGTTCCACCGGATCTGGTCACGCAACAAGGCAGTGCCGCAGGCCTTCATGCACATTCGCTACGAGGATTTGCATCGCGATGCCGCGGGGACACTCGCGCTTGCATTGCCATTCGTCGGCATCCACGCCGACCAGGCCGCGATCGCCGCGGCCATCGAATATTGCCGTTTCGAGAATCTGCGCAAGGCGGAAGTCGAGCAGCGTTTTCGCGGCGCGGCGCTGGTGGCCAAGAACCCGCAAGACCTCGAGTCGTACAAGGTTCGCAAGGGCAAGGTGGGCAACTACGTCGAATACCTGTCGCCCGAGGACATCGCCTATATCGATGCAGCGATCGCCGACCGTGGCTGCGAATTCACGCGCGCAAGCATCCTCCACTGACGGCGTTGCGCCGTCGATCGGACGTCCATGACCAACCCCTTCACTGCGCACCCCGCCACGGTCGGCGAAACCTACGCGCAGCACTTCCACTTCGCGTTGCGCTTTGGCACGCTGATGACGCTCGGTGGACTGGCGGCGCTGGTGCATGCGCTGCTGCCGTTCTGCTTCGTGACCACTGCCGGGCGCATCAGCGACGAGCTGGTTGCGATGCGTGCCGTGGCACGCTCGCGTGGCGGCGCCGGCAAGCCGCCTGCAACCGATCGCGCGGCCTGACATGCATTTTCTGCGCTTCGACGAAATCGACGTGCGCGGCAAGCGCGTGTTCATCCGTGCCGATCTCAACGTGCCTCAGGACGCCACTGGCGCAATCACCGATGACACGCGTATCCGCGCGTCGCTGCCAGGCATTCGCGACGCGCTGGCACGCGGGGCAGCCGTCATGGTCACGTCGCACCTCGGACGCCCGGCCGAGGGCGTCTTCACCGCCGAGGACTCGCTGGCGCCAGTGGCCGCGCGACTCGCCGCGTTGCTCAACCGCGACGTGCCGCTGATCCGCGACTGGGTCGACGGTGGCGCGTGGCACACGGCACTGGCACCCGGGGATCTCGTGCTGCTCGAAAATTGCCGCTTCAACCGGGGCGAGAAAAAGGACGACCCGGCACTGGCGCAGAAGATCGCGCGGCTGTGCGACGTCTATGTAAACGATGCGTTCGGCAGCGCGCACCGCGCAGAGGCGACGACGCACGGTATCGCGCACTATGCACCGGTCGCGTGCGCGGGTCCGCTGATGGCCGCCGAACTCGATGCGCTGACGCTTGCGCTCGCGCATCCGAAACGCCCGCTGGTGGCCGTAGTAGCCGGATCCAAGGTGTCCACCAAGCTGTCGATTCTCACCGCGCTTGCACGCAACGTCGACGCGCTGATCGTCGGCGGTGGCATCGCCAACACGTTCATCCTCGCGGCGGGTGGAAAGATCGGTCGCTCGCTGGCCGAGCCCGACTTCGTCGACGAGGCGCGCGCAATCCTCGAGGCGTATCCCGGCAAGCTGCCGATGCCCATTGACGTCGTCTGTGCGAAGGAATTTTCAGCTACGGCAGTCGCGGAGCTGAAAGCGGTTGCCGACGTGGCGGACGACGACAGGATCCTCGACCTTGGCCCGCAGTCGCTGGCCGCGCTGTCGCAGGTCATTGCAGGCGCGGGCACGATCGTCTGGAACGGGCCGCTCGGCGTGTTCGAGTTCGATGCATTCGCGCAAGGCACCCGCGCACTGGCCGCGGCGATTGCAGCGTCGAACGCGTTTTCGATTGCCGGCGGCGGTGACACGATCGCGGCCATCAACAAGTTCGGCGTGGCAGATCGCATCTCGTACATCTCCACCGCCGGTGGCGCATTCCTCGAATTCCTCGAAGGCAAGACGCTGCCGGCGGTGGCGGCGCTCGCAGCGCGCGCGTAGAGCCCTGCGGGCGTCGCCGCCCGCCAGCGTTTCGCGGCCTCGCCAATTCCCGTAACATCGAGCCTCATCTATCGCAGCAACCGAAAGCACATGCCACGCGCCACCAAGATCGTTGCCACGCTCGGACCCGCCTGCTCATCCCCTGAAGTGCTGGCGCGCCTGCTCGCGGCGGGCGTCGACTGCGTGCGCCTCAACTTTTCGCATGGCACGGCGGCAGACCACATCGCACGCGGCGTGGCCGTGCGCGAGGCAGCCAAGATCTTGGGCCGCGAAGTGTCGATCATGGCCGACCTGCAGGGTCCGAAGATCCGCGTCGGCAAGTTCAAGGACGGCAAGGTCGAGTTGGTGTCCGGCCAGCAATTCGTCCTCGACGCAGATGCCGAGCTGGGCGATATCGATCGTGTTGGCCTCGACTACAAGGAGCTGCCGCGTGACGTGAGCCGCGGCGCGATCCTGCTGCTCAACGACGGCCTGATCCGGCTGCGCGTCGACGCGGTCGACGGACCGCGCATCGTTACCGTCGTCGAGGTCGGCGGCGTGCTGTCGAACAACAAGGGTATCAACCGGATGGGTGGGGGCCTGACCGCGCCGGCGCTGACTGCGAAGGACATGGACGACGTGAAGACGGCGGCGCAGATTGGCGCCGACTACCTGGCGGTGTCGTTCCCCAAGAGCCGCCAGGACATGTACATGGCACGCCAGCTGATCCGCGCCGCCGGCGGCAGCG
>JBDTJK010000409.1:0-3099 GCA_039935875.1 Casimicrobiaceae bacterium | reverse complement strand
GGCTGCTCGAATGGGTGCCCTCTATCGCCGGACTGGATGCGAGCGATTGCGCACTTTACGAAATGCTTGGCTACGCCGTTTTTTTAGCCACTACCTGAACTGTCGAGAAATCTTACAGTTCCTGGATGCACGCCTCTCGAACCGACGATCCTTCCGTAAAAAAGCCAGTCAATTGAACGGGTTGACACACCGCGATGGCATTGGTGCGCGTCTTGCTATGTACTTTAACCCAAGTACTAATCGACAGATGGACCCATCGGCGAGGGAATGTGATTCCCTTGTAGTTCCCGGCCCTGACCTGATCGACTCGATAACGGCGGAAAGACTATGTCAAAACGTACCCGTTGCAACGTTGTCGCCAGTGTGGCCGCCAGCGCAATGCTGCTGTTCGGGGGCACCGCCAGCGGCGCGTTCTATAGCTCGAGCTTCGATCCGCCGGGTCCGCTCAACTTCGGCGGCACCGCGCTATTCCAGCTCGACGATTCTTGCTTGACGGACGATGGCTTCTATACCGCGGGGGCGTGCCACCTGACCCTTGTGCACGCGACGGTTGACATGATAGACACCGCCAGCCATGACACCGGGCACCTCGACTTCGTCAACGTGCTTCCCGATACGTTCGACATGGTAGATTTGTACATCAGCGGCGGCAATCTCATTGGCGTCGATACCGGATGGGTCGGCTGGACCTTGACTTCCCCCTGCAGCGGAACTCTGTGCGGTATTCCGTGGTGGATCCGGTGGCAATCGGGCTTGCCCGATCCGGTCTATCTGTACACCGGGACCTGCAGCACGGTCTCTCACTGCACGCCAAACCACGACCCTGCGGGAATCGCCCCCAACGTCACGTTCACCCGTGTTCCGGAACCGGGAACGCTGGCGCTCGTCATCGCGGCACTGGGCGCAGGCTGGCTGGTACGACGCCGTCGCCTGCACTGACCCGCGTCGCCGCGTGAAAAAGCCCGTCGCCGGTTGTCGGCCGTGGGCTTTTTTTTGGGTGCCAGACATGGCGCGCAGCCATGAGCGGAACATCTCGCACGCTCACGGCGCATCCACGACACAAGCCCAGGCGCGACCCGGAGGTCGTCAGCCAGCTGCCGCAGGCCGCAAGCCCCGCGCGGCTCACGCCATGGCAGTCGAATCGGCCGTGGATGCCAGTACGTTGTCGATGGCCTCATCCAGCCGCCACGTGCGGCCGATAGCCGAGGCCGCGTCGAACTCCGCCTCGCCCAGCGTGGCGCGTGCGCGCTGGACATCCACCGACGATTCGGCTTCGACACGGGCCGCGCGCGGCAACCCGAGCGCGGCGCGCAGCGCGGCGGCGGCCGCAGCCGTGCGGACCGCGTCCAGTGCACGCGCGTCGAGCAGCAGGAACCTCGCATAATCCTCGAGGCAATCCAGCGTCTCCGCATTCATTTCGAATTCGTGCAACGCGCGTAGCGCAGTGCCAAGCCGTTCGCGCGCCGACTCGATATCGCCGTCAGCCATGTCGGATTTGCCCAGACGCCACAGCGCGATCGCGGCACCGCGCTTGTCCGCGGCGTCGCGGCAGACCTTGAGCGAGCGCGCAAACCGCGCATGGGCGGCCGGCTGGTTCCCGGCAATCATCGCCAGGTCGCCCAGGCCGCGCTCGCATTCGCTTTCGAGCTCCGGGTGCCCCGCACTTCGCGCGAGCACCAGGCATTGCTCGAACAAGTCGTGCGCTTCGGCGTAGTCGGACCGGCGCATGGAAATCTCGCCCAGCGTCTGCAGGCCGATCGCCTCGCCGACCTGGTCGCCAAGCTCGCGAAAGATCCCGATGGCTTCTTCTTCGAACTCGCGCGCTTTCGCGATGTCGTCCTGCTGCAGGTAAAGCGTCGCAAGCGTGGACAGTGTCGCGGCAGTCTCGCGCGGCGCTTCCAGCCCGCGGCGAATGGCCAGGCATTCGAGCAGCATCCGGGTCGCCTCGACATGGTCGCTCTGGTTGGTCGCCAATACGCCGCCGACATACAGCGCGTGCGCGCGTGCAGCGTTGGGCTCGACGATTCCCGCCAGCGAGAGCGACTTGCGCACGTTGTTGCGCGCTTCGCTCGAATAACCGCGCAGGATGCGAAAGCGCATCAAGGCCACTTCGAACTTGACGGCGATCACGGGCTCGACCCCGCCGGCCAGCGCCAGTGCAATGGCGGTGCGCAGGTTGTCGAGCTCGATTTCCAGGCGACCGATGCACTCGGCCTGTTCCGGTCCCAGCAGCTTCTGGCGCGCCGCCTTGGCGAGGTCGAGATAAAAATTGCAATGCCTGGCCGCAGTCGCGGCGACATCGTCGCGATCGACGAGGCGATCTTTCGCGAACTCGCGGATCGTTCCCATCATGTCGTAGCGGCGATTCAGGTGCTCGCGCGCGAACTCGCGGATGGTCTCCAGCAATCCGTAGCGCGATGCGCCTTCGCCATGGTCGTGCATCACCAGCGATTTCTCCACCAGTGAGCTCAGCAGGTCGATCACATCGTCCTGGTCGAGCGGTTCCGCGCCACACACCGCCTCTGCGGCCTCCAGGCCGAATCCGCCGGCGAACACGCTCAGCCGGTCGAGCAGCATCTGCTCGCGCTCCTGCAACAGGTCATATGACCAGCTGACCAGCGCGCGCAGCGTCTGCTGTCGCTCGAGTGCGACGCGGCTGCCGCCGGTCAGCAGCTTGAAGCGGTCGTGCAGGCGCGTGTTGATCTCGCCGATGGACAGCGAGCGCATGCGCGCTGCCGCGAGTTCCAGCGCCAGCGGAATGCCGTCGAGGCGGGCGCAGATTTCGGCCATCGCCTGCGCGTCGCGCTCGGTCAGTTCGAACCCCGGCTTCTGCGCCTTCGCACGTTCGATGAAAAGCTGTACCGCCTCGGAGCGTCGCAGTGCCTCAATCCCCGCATTGCGGTCGGGCACGGCGAGCGGCAGGACGTGGTAGGTCTGCTCACCGTTGATGCGCAGCGCCTCACGGCTGGTGGTGATGATACGCACGCCGGGCGCGCCCTGCAGCAGCGCGGCCGCCAGGCTCGCGCAGGCACCCAGCAGGTGTTCGCAGTTGTCGATCACGAACAAAAGCTTGTGGTCCTTGATGTGCTCGCACAGGGA
>JBDTJK010000408.1:0-9101 GCA_039935875.1 Casimicrobiaceae bacterium | reverse complement strand
TGCTCGACGGCAAGTGGCTGCCGGACGACCTCCTCGATGCATACGTCAGCGTCAGCACGCAGGCGCTGGAAGGCGCGCGCCGCGCATTTGCACGAGCGGGCGACGTGCGCACGTTGCGCGTGCACGGTGACGTGCATGCGGGCAACGTGCTGTGGTCGATCGCCAATACCGGCGCAGGTCCGCATTTCGTCGACTTCGACGATGCGCGCACCGGCCCCGCGGTACAGGACCTGTGGATGCTGCTGTCGGGCGATCGCGAGAGCATCGAGCACCAGTTGCGCAAGGTGCTCGAAGGCTACGAGCAGTTTCGCGCATTCGACCGGCGCGAGCTGCATCTGGTCGAGGCGCTGCGCACGCTGCGGCTGCTGCATTACTCGGCGTGGATCGCGCAGCGCTGGGATGATCCCGCCTTTCCCGCAGCGTTTCCCTGGTTCAACACGCAGCGCTACTGGCAGGACCGCATCCTGGAGCTGCGCGAGCAGGTCGCGCTGATGGACGAGGAGCCGGTGTTCGTCTAGGCACGCAATGCAGCAAACTTGTGTGCCGCCGGTGCGCGGCGCGTTGCCGCGACTCGATCCTACTTCGCCTCCTGCGCGACGCCGTCGCCACGCGAATCCATCGCCGCGATCGCCACCGCCGCCAGTGCGATCAGCACGGCACCCGCCGCGAACGCCGCCGCAGGACTCACCCGTTCCCACAGGATTCCGGCCAGCGCGCTCGCCACGAGCAGCGCGACGCCGCAGGCGAGGTTGAACACGCCGAACGCGGTGCCGCGCAATTGCGCAGGCACCACGTTGGCCACCCACGCGGAGAACAGTCCCTGCGTGAATGCGAGATGCATGCCCCACAGCGCTGCGCCGAGCAACGTAAGCGCGAGCGTGGTCGTCATTGCCAATACCAGGTGCGCGCAGAATAATGCCGCGCAACCGACATACAGCGACATCTTCGCACCCCCGCGGTCGACCCAGCGACCCGCCGGAAACGCCAGCAACGCATAGACGAGGCTCATCGCGATCATCACCAGCGGCGCCTGCAGTGCGGACGCGCCGACACTTTGCGCACGCAGGATCAGGAATGCTTCGGAGAAGCGCGCCAGCGTCATCAGCGCGGCGATCGCGCACACGGCAGCGAAGCGCCGGTCAAGGCCGCGCACATCGGCGGCGACGATCACCTTGCGTGCAGACGGTTCGCGTGCCGCACGATCCTCGAGTCCGAATGCGATCAGCACCACGCACAACGCCGCCGGGATCACCGCGACCCACAACGCGGAGCGCACGTTGCCGGCAAACACGCCGACGGCGACGATCGCCAGTATCGGGCCGAACAACGCGCCGACCGAATCGAGCGCCTGGCGCAGTCCGAAGCTCGCGCCGCGCATGGCAGACGGCGCAAGGTCGGCGATCAGCGCATCGCGGGGCGCGCCGCGGATGCCCTTGCCCACGCGGTCGGCAAAGCGTGCCGCGGCGACGACGCCAACCGAAGCCGCCAGCGGGAACGCGAGTTTCGACAGCGCGGCCAGTCCGTAACCTGCCAGCACCCAGCGCTTGCGCCGTTGTTGGCGGTCGGACAGGTAGCCCGACACCACCTTGGCGAACATCGCCGTCGATTCGGCGACGCCTTCGATCAGGCCGACGACGACCACCGACGCACCCAGTGTCGACACGAGAAACAACGGCAACAGCGAATGCACGAGCTCGCTCGACGCATCCATCAACAGGCTGACGAATCCGAGCACCCACACACCGCGCGGAATGCGCGTCACGTTTCCCCGTGCCGTGCTTCTAGAATGCCAGCGCGTTGGTCAGGTCGCCCATCATCGGCCGAGCGCCCGCCAAAGGTTCAAGGTCGAAGCGGCGCGTGATCAGCTTGAGGATCGACGTCGTGTCGTACAGCGTGTGATCGACGTAACCGCGCTTGGCAAACGGCGACACGATGATCGCCGGAATGCGCGTGCCCGGGCCCCAGCGATCGACACGCGGCGGCGCCACGTGATCCCAGAAACCGCCGTTCTCGTCATACGTGATGATCACCACGCTGTTGTTCCACAACGGGCTTGCCTGGATGCGCTTCAGCAGCTGGTCGAGGTGCAGGTCGCCCGACCACACGTCGGCGTAGCCCGGGTGCTCGTTCAACGTGCCCTGCGGCTTGTAGAAAACGACTTGCGGAAGGTTGCCGCTGTCGATGCCCGCGACGAAGTCCTTGTAGTCCTTCAGGTGCTCGGCGCGATCGGGCGTGCCCGGTGCGAAACGCTTGAAATAGTTGAATGGCTGGTGATGGGTGACGAAGTACGGGCCGCCATTGGCCGACGACGCGATCACGCGCCGAGGCACATCCGGCGCCTGCATGCCATCGACGGTGGCCGCATCCCATGCGCCCGAATACCAGGCCCAGCTGACGCCCTTGGCGGACAGCGTGTCGCCGATCGTCGTCAGCGTTTGCGGCGGCAGCGTGTGCTGCGCCGGATTGGCCACGCGCGGATCGCCGCCTTTCGCCGGCGGCACGCGCGACGGCTGCCACGGCGGCTGCGTGGTGTTTACCGAATAACCATCGGGCGTGACGTCGCCGTCGAGGAACGCCGGGGGACCGCTCAGCACCGACGCCGGCGACGTGGCCTTGGTCTTCAGCCACCCACGTTCGTCGATTTGCGCGCGCAGGTTGCCGGGGGCATCGCGGTCGACCGGCGTGCAGGCGCAGATCAGCCACATATGATTGAGATACGAGCCGCCGAAGGCGCCCATGAAGAAGTTGTCGGCCAGCGTGTACTGCCGTGCCCACTTCCATAGCGGCAGTGACGAGCCGTCGTAGTGGCCCATCGTCAGTGCGCCCGAATCGCCGGCGGCCACGAAGCGATTGTTGCGCCCGCCGTTGATCTGCTCCTGGTTCTGGTAGAACTTGTGCACGAGGTCGCGTGTCGGCGTCGACAGCGGCAGGTTGATCGGCGGCGCGTCGATGCGGAACGGACGGTTCGGCAGATCCTGCGGAAATGCGGGATCGGGCTGTGTGCCTTTCCACGTCGCCGGCAAGCGCGACAACGTGCTGCCATCGCGATCCTGCTGCGTCATTGATTCGGCCGACGCATTGGCGATGCCGTTGGCGCCCGGGAATGATCCATACAGGTTGTCGAAGCTGCGGTTCTCGGCGTACAGCACGATGATGTGGTCGATGCGCGCAAGGCCTTCGCGCGGGCCTGGCTGAGTTGCACATCCGCCAAGCGTCGCGGCCAACGCGACGAGCAGCAGCAAGCGATTCTTTCCATGCATGGCGAGCCTCCCGGAAAAGTGCATTCGGACGTGCAAACCTGGTGGTGATTATTGCAGCGTCAGCATCGCGCGCACAGTCCCCGCCTTTTCGTGCCGCGCGACGAGGACGATTGCCTGTCCCGCTGCCGCCCGCACAACCCATTCGATGCTGACACGGTCGTCGGTCACGTTGTACTCCGGCCAGAACGATACGCCGCTGTGCTTGTACGCGCGACCTTCGAGCTGGCCGTAGTCGTCACGCGCCTTGCCCGACACCAGCGTCGCGCCCTCCGGCAGCGCAACGTCGACGAACACGCCGCGCACCACCTTGCGTGCCAGCGCACGCTTGCTGACATAGCTCGGCAGCCAGCCTTCGTTCTGCAGCACCAGCGTGACCTTCCATGTGCCGTCGCCAATCTTTTCCACACCGGCATGCACCAGCGCGAGCTTCGGCGAGATCAGCGATTGCCACAACAGCCACTGCGGAAAGCGCGCGATCTCCTTCTCGAGCAGCTTCGGCGGCGGATTGGAGAATGCATGGAAGCGATTCCAGCCGCCGATCTCCACCTTGCCAAGCTGCGGATGGTCGTACGGCTTCCATGCGATATGGCCGAGACCCTGCAGCTTGTCGTCGCTCCATCGAATCAGCTTGAGGTCATCTTCGATCGGATGGTCGCGGAACCAGTCGATGAACTTGTAGTCGGTGACGCCCGCCTCGCGCATCGGCGCCCAGATCTCGACCACCCACGAGAAGAGGCCGAGATGCTCGTAGATCCAGTCGAACGTGCCGCCGATGACTTCCTTCGGGTGATAACGGAACTCGTGATACACGGAAATGTTCGGATAGCCGGTGAGCTCCGTCCCCTTCTTCCCCTGCGCCTGGTACACCCACAGGTCCTCGGCGTGCATATCCTCGTCGGGCATGTGCTCGAACGGCCGCAGCAGCACGCCGCTCCACGTATGGAACGACGTGCCGCCGGTGATGTTCGGGTGGCGCACGATGAAGTCGACAACGGCGCGGATCTCCGGCTCGGACGTCGGATACGGTCCGGCGCCCATCTGCTCGAACTCCTGCCGCCAGCTCCCCGGAAAGTTGCGGTTGAGATCGAGACGCTCGCGCGCCTTCTTCACCTTCAGCGTGTGGCCGTCGTAGTTTTCGTAGCGGCCTTCGGGGAGGATCCGGTAATACTGTCCACCGGTCTCGATCGGATCGCGGCGAACCATCAGCCGCGGCTCCTGCGGGTGCGCCTTCCACACACCGTTGGCGTCCGGGATGCGCATCTGCAGGATGCGCCCGTCGCCGTCGATATCCTCGACGACGAGACCCTCGGTCTCCTCCTCGTCGAACGGATACGCCCGCGTGCTGGAGCGCACCCATTTCGGCTTGTCGGCCAGCGCCCATTCGGCACCGTCTGGATTGATCCGCGGGCATACGTAAAACGCTCGCGTGTCGAGCGCGCGCGTGACGTCGGGATCCTTGCCGTACTGGGTCAGCAGCGTGTGGATGAAATACAGGCTTGCCGCAGACGCCGCCACTTCCGTCGCGTGGATGTTGCCGTCGATCCACAGCGCTGGCTTTTCATCAGCGGGGCCAGTCGCCGTGTTGGTGATCGTCATCACCGCAATGTCACGGCCCTCGTAGCTCTTGCCGATGGTTTCGATACTGGCGAATGACGGGTGTTCGCCAACCCAGGTGGCGAGCTGATCCCCCAACTCGGCATGGCGAAGGAAGCGGTCGAAGGCGATCGTGGACATTGGCAATGAGAAAACAATGGGGGCATCATGTTACCCCCTGCCAGAGGTAGGGCCTCGCGTGCTGCCAAGCGTTGCAAACCGCAAGAACAGTGCTCAAAGTCCCGCAGCCGACACATGTCCCGGCGATTCCTCATGCCGGATAATGAAGCGCGCATACATTGCGGCGATACGTAGTACGATTACAGCCGGCAAAAAGCAGCAGCGAGCGAACCGCGCATCAACATGTTCAGGATTACGCGGCCGAGGGCACGCGGCGAAAGACAGCGCCGGAATCGCGATTCGCCCGAGCGGGCTTGAGCCGCTTGCGGCGTCAGATTTTCCTTACAACAATAGTCAAGCAATGCGGATAGACGTCTACGTGGGTGCCACGTATCTTGATCTCACTTTGCGCATGGATCCCGTCGCCGGCATGCCGTCTTGGCCGGCGTTGCGCACGGCTTGAACCCAATTTCCGTTGCTCATGACCGCGAGATCGATGCAGGCACCCATGCCCAAGGTTGCAAAGTCTTCCGTCGCGCCGAGGGATGCATCAGCATCGCATACGTTGCACCTCCCGCGGCGTGACCTCCTTAAGAGCGCGATCGCAGCTTCGGCCGGATTCGCGTTATTGCCGCGCATGGCAGCAGCTGCGGCATCGACAGCTTCGCAAGGCACCCCCTCCGTACCCGCGTCGCCGCCAGCAGACCCGGCTTGGTCGCACACGCTGGGCGCCGGTGTCGTGGATCGACCCTACGGCAACCCATCCGCCTTCGAAAAGGATGTGATTCGACGCAATGTGCCATGGTTGACGGCAACCGAGCAGTCGTCGGTCAGCTTCACTCCGTTACAGCATCAGACGGGGATCATCACCGCGAACGGCCTGTTCTTCGAGCGCTATCACGGCGGCAGGCCGACGATCGACCCTGAGCAGCACCGGTTGATGGTTCACGGGATGGTGGATCGACCGCTGCTTCTGACGATGGCCGACATCAAGCGCTTCCCAACGGTTTCTCGTATCCACTTCATCGAATGTCCGGCCAATGGGGGCATGGAGTGGCGCGCGGCACAGCTCAATTCGCTGCAATTCACCCATGGCATGGTGAGCTGCGCCGAATGGACCGGCGTCAAGCTTTCAACGTTGCTTCAGGAAGTCGGCGTGCGCAAAGGTGCCGCGTGGGTTTTGGTCGAGGGTGCCGACAGCGCACACATGGACCGCAGCCTTCCGCTCGACAAGTGCCTGGAAGACTGTCTCGTCGTGTACGGTCAAAACGGCGAGGCATTGCGTCCCGAGCAGGGCTACCCGCTGCGCCTCATCGTCCCTGGTTGGCAAGGCAACGTCAACATCAAGTGGTTGCGTCGCATCCAGGTTGGCGACAAGCCGTGGTTCACGCGCGAAGAGACCAGCAAGTACACCGAGTTGATGCCCGACGGCAAGGCACGTGGTTTTACGTGGGCGATTTACGCCAAGTCGGTGATCACGTTTCCATGTCCCGAGATGCCGTTGCGCGACGGCGCGGGCCGCTACGAAGTCCACGGTTTCGCGTGGTCCGGCAACGGACGCATCACGCATGTCGATATCTCGGCCGATGGCGGCATCAACTGGACGCGTGCGCGGCTTGAAGACCCGGTGATGCCACGTGCGCTGACGCGTTTCACGCATGAATGGACCTGGAACGGCAAACCCGCGTTGCTGCAATCACGAGCGGTTGACGAAACCGGCTTCGTGCAGCCGACGATCGCCCAGTTGCGCGCGATACGCGGCGTCAATCCGGTCTACAACAACGATTCGATCCAGACTTGGCAAGTGAAAACTGATGGGACTGTCTTCAATGTACAGCTCGCATGAGCGTTCCGGTCGTTTCCTCCGAAACTTCGGTGGAGGAATCATCGGCATGGTCGCCTTGTTCATTGGGCAGGTGGACGTGGCATCGAGTGCGCCCGCAGTGCCAGTCGTGCAACTGCCAGCGGGCCACTACGGTTACGGACGCGCACCTACACAGGCCGAGATTGACGGATGGGCGATTGGCGTGCGTCCCGACGGCCAGGGGCTGCCACAAGGCAAGGGCTCGGTGTCACAGGGCGCCGATCTTTTCGTCCAGCATTGCGCCGCGTGCCACGGCACCTTTGGCGAAGGAGTTGCCCGCTATCCCAAACTGGCCGGCAGCGACAAGCTGTCTGCCGACCGTCCGCAAAAGACGGTGGGCAACTACTGGCCGTACGCAACGACGGTGTGGGACTACGTCAATCGAGCGATGCCGTTCTACCTGACGCACACCCTGTCCGCCGATGAGGTTTATGCAATTACCGCGTACATCCTTAATCTCAACAATGTCGTGCCCGGCGACTTTGTTGCCAATGCGCAAAGCCTGCCACAGGTCGCCATGCCCAATCGCGACGGATTCATCTGGAAGGATCCGCGACCCGATACGAGAGATAGCGAATGCATGAGCGCGTGCAGGAAACCGGATGAAGTGAAAATCACCTCGACCGCCGAAGGAGTGGGTCTCACGCCGAGGACCACGGGCCCGCTGGACGAAACGCAATAGTGGACGCGCATCCCATTCATGGAGACGAGAATGCCGATGGATGACAGGAACAGGCGATTGCAACGTTCGCTGCGCATCGCGATCGCCGTGCTGGCGATCATGCCGCTGGTCACGGTTGCGGCCGACACCGGGACCAAGGCGGGCGATACCGCAGCTAGCGCGACAAAAAGTACCGTGGAAGCTCCGGCGCAAAAGTCCGGGCTATCGCCGGCAGCCCTGCGTGGCCAGAAGCTGGCATTCGACCGCAGCATGGGCAACTGCCTCGCGTGTCACACGATGCAAGGCAGCGACGTTCCCAGCAGCGTGGGTCCGGAGCTCAAGGACCTGAAGGCACGCTTCCCCGATCCGAAGGAGCTCTATGCAATTCTGTACGACGAGGAAACGCGCAATCCGCTGACGGTGATGCCGCCGTTCGGCAAGAACCTGATCCTGACCCCACAGCAGATCAATGACGTCATTGCATTTCTATACACCGAATGAATCAGCTATCCGGAGGAGACATGTACGCAGCAGACGCAGCGGTTCCAATCGCCCTCGATCCCGCGCGGCGAATTTTGCTCAAGGCGATGGGAGTCGCCGGCCTTGCGGGATTGGGAATGGGTTGCGACATCATCACGAAGGCGCGCGCCGCCAATGTTCCCGACTGGCCCGCCGACGCCTTCAGCAAGAAGAACCCCGCGGATGCCACCAAGGCGCTGTATGACAAGACGGCCGAAAAATCGGACAAGATCACGCTCGACGTCCCGGAGATCGCCGAGAACGGTGCGGTCGTTCCGGTCACGATTTCCGTGACATTGCCCGATGTCACTTCGATCGCGATCCTGATTGCGGAGAATCCATTTACCCTCGCCGCCACCTACAGAATCCCGCCGGGTACCCAAGCTTCGGTTGCGTGCCGGCTGAAGATGGCCAAGACCAGCAAAGTGATTGCCCTGGTCGAGTCCGGTGGCAAGCTCTACAGTACGGCCAAGGACGTCAAGGTCACGCTTGGCGGTTGCGGCGGCTGAACGCACACCATCCATCCAGGAGGTCACATGGCTTCGAGCATTCGCGTCAGGGCGATCGCCAGCGGCAATCAGGTCGTTGTGCAATCGTTGATCCAGCACCCGATGGATTCGGGATTCATCAAGGACAGCAATGGGCAACTGATTCCACCCCATTACATCGAGATCGTCACTTTCGAACATGACGGCAAGAACATCTTTACTGCCGATTGGGGTCCCGCCGTGTCCAAGGATCCATATCTCAAGTTCAGCTTCGATGGCGGAAAGAAGGGCGATACGCTGACGGTCAAGTGGGTCGACAACGAGGGCAAGAGCGATTCGACGCAGGCGACCATAGGCTGAGGGCCGGCGTCTGCGCACGCGACGCCGCCGTACCTGGGGTAGTCGGGGTCATACAGGAGATCTCAAATGGAATTTCGATCGGTTTTGACGCGCACATTGTTGTTGTCGGCGGCAATGGCCGCGGCAGCAACAGGTAGCGCGATGGCCGCGTCGGCCGCGAAGGCCGATCCCGCAGCAGACCTTCAGGCCTTCGAGAAATACTTCGGCGACAAGTTTCCGAACGTGGCCCAGGACGA
>JBDTJK010000407.1:0-5665 GCA_039935875.1 Casimicrobiaceae bacterium | reverse complement strand
CTGGGAGAGCCAATGGATTGATTATGTTTTCGACGCGGAGATCTAGAGGTTTCACGGAGGATTGAAATAATGACGAACAGGTTAAGCACCCGAAAGCCGGGGCACTTTACACGTGGAATATAAGCTGGAAAAAGCTCGCCGGGCAATGAAGCCAGCCAGCGGAGGACGGACCGGCAAACGGCGCAAGCACCCGGCCTGAATGGGCAACCCTGAGATAGATATCGCGTTTCCATTGAAGCGGCTATTTGCCTTGGTGGGTTATGAAAGTGGCAGAGAAGTGAAAAACGCTGTTTAACCCAACCGGTTGGCAATATCGACCAACGTCATCTCGTTGCCGCCGAATAGGAGACGGGCATTGGTGAGTCGCAGTTGCCGCAAATACTGACATTGCGCCACGCCTGTCTGCGCTTTAAACTGCGGCTGAAGTGGCTATAGCTCATCCCGTGACGCCGTACCGGCTGAGGCATATCGATAGCTTCACTCAAATGTTCCGCCATCAAAGCCTCGGCGCGTACAACACTCAAACGGTTCGGGGTCGCATCGACGCTTTCACAACCTCGTTTGGTCCATATTGCGAGTGTCCAGATGGCCAAGACACTCAGTTCAGGGTCGCAGTCCATTCGCCCATGAAACAAAAGTCGATAAACCTCATTCAAATTCTCGCCAAGGCCGCGCAGCTCCCCTGAGGCTTCCGCGGTCGTTTCGTCTCCCAACTGTCTTTTATCGCCGCATAGGCGATCGGCTAATAGGACTGGTATTTCGATGCAGCTCTCCGTCCAGGCGACCCTTGGATCTGGTCTGTAGCGATGACAAACCTTCGGAAGGACAATAAAGATCACACCAGATCCGATCAACTTCGCACAATCTGGTTTGCGATGTGAGATGCCATAGCCTTCATTAAGCCCAACGACATGGACCCTCGTGGCCCTGTGCACGTTTTCCCAAAAGTAAATCCAATCCGTATGATACCTGGAGCGCGGGTAGTTCGAGTGCGGGTGTATCGCAGCGTAACCAGCGCCAGTTATCGCAGCCGGCAGATTAAGGCGGCGTTCGGAAATGGGAAATCTAAGAAGTAATCTAATGTCACTTTCTAAAGACAGAATGAGAGCCGCCTGTGTCCTTTGCATCGCGATGCCGAATATTTGTGGGGGAACTGAAGCGACTGGAGGGAGACTCGCTTCTAGTTCGGTGTAAAGCAGCTCTCCCTTCTATCATTTGAAACCCTAGAACGAAACTTTTTGATGTGCCTTATGATCATCTCCAACACGCAATCGAACTCTCGCTTCGGAACCAACCGTCGCGACGTTTCGTCGAAACCCCGCCATTCGTTCGCTCGCCCGAACAGACGCACCTGCGTCAAGTGGAATTCATGGGCACACGGACCGCGCTCAGTCGACCGTGAATCCGCGGGTTCGGTCATAGCCCGCATGCAGCCGCTCCAAAATGGCCTGCAGGATACATCCTCTGATGAACCCCTCTATCCCGCCAACAAATCGAAAGAAACACATCTTTTCGTCGCCGGTGTTTCACTCTCTGTAGCCGGAAACTCTCGAACGTTTTTTCAAACGTTATAATTGCGGCGTCCTTTACGGTCTAGGCAGCCTTCGTAAATATTCCGGGGGTCCCTCGGTCGTGACGTTTTCGCTGCCCGCAGCCACTGCGACCATACTTCACTGCGGAGTATCATACCGAAAAAAGCTCATTCCGTTCCAGCTTCAGCCTATGACCCATTCGCCTAATGAACCCAGTCATCCTCCTTCTTCTGACCAGCTCGATCACAGTCCGCTAAACGCGGGCTTCCTTTTGGCACCCTTCGCATTTGATGATGTGTATGGCGAAGAATGCCTCACCGCAGTCCGTCAAGTTGCTCGTGTATTGCTGCCCATTGCGACAAGGGACGATGTCAACCACCATAGGGTTCCGTGGCTGGATAAGGTCGACCTCCTGTTCACGGGTTGGGGAGCTCCTCGACTCGACGACAATCTGCTGCAACGGATGCCGCGGCTGAAAGCGGTTTTTTTCGGTGCCGGAAGCGTTCGCGATTTGATCACAAACGAATTCTGGGAGCGAGGGATTATCCTCACGAGCGCCGCTCTGGTTAACGCTAGGCCAGTGGCGGAATTTGCCTTGGGAGCAATCTTATTGGGACTGAAACGGGTTTGGCATCAGGCTCGGGAGGTCCGAGCTAGACGTGGTTATCCAGATCCGCCGCTTTCTACGCCTGGTGCGTACCGATCCATCGTAGGAGTCGTCTCCTATGGTGCCATTGGTCAGCTTCTTTGTGAACTATTACGACCATTCGATGTGCAAATCATCGTCTACGATCCCTATGTCACAAATGGCGTATTAGAAGCTCAACACCATATAAGGGCAAGGACCCTTGAGGAACTGTTTTCCACTGCCGATGTAATATCACTTCACACCCCACTGCTTCCGGCGACTGAACGATTGATCACCGGCGCGCTCATTTCGTCGATGAAGTATGGGGCGACATTGGTTAACACCGCGCGTGGAGCAATTGTGCGGGAGGAAGAACTGGCCTCCGTCCTTGATCGACGGACGGATTTGCAAGCAATTCTAGATGTTACCTGGCCTGAACCACCGCCCACGAGTTCAGCGTTGTACGATCTACCTAATGTTTTCATCACCCCGCATATCGCCGGGTCGATGGGCTTGGAACGTCGTCGGATAGGTAAAGCGATGGTTGCGGAAATGCAAAACTATCTCGAAGGCAATCCACTTCGATTCAGGATCGAACGGCTTCAGTCCGCATTACGCGCTTGAAACTAGCGGCGCGGTCGGGCACTTTTGCTAGTGGCAATTCGGGAAAGCCTCTGGAGGAGTCTCAAACGACGGAGTGGCGGAGATGGGTTTTAGACTGTTTGCTGCACCCTTCTCAAGCGGAGGCCATAAATCGGAGACTCCGTGTTCGCATGCCTGATAATCGTTAACGGCAATCACTCCAGTTTCCTTTGTCTGCGAACAACTGCGCAAACACTCCACAAACCTCCCTTTGCCGCCTTACGAACGGATGACGATTTTCCAAGTAGAATTACGCATCGGCCTACTATTGGAAATGCGAAGCATATTCACCGACCCGCGACTTGGAACGGAGTAGACCGCTTGTGTCACATATATGCATAAGGGGAAATCCGCCTCGACCAACAATTCTACCCTCTGCTCCCCGCGACGAATCTGAACGGTGTTCGGATCCGTTTGGACAATTTCACCGTGTGAGAAAAACCGCGCTTCAAACCAACACTCAGCGTCGGCAGCCATTTCGTCATGTAGAACGAACGTATCACCCACAACCGTCACGCGTCGAAAGACCCTCTCAACAAAAAACGGGTAGGCTGCACTTGCCTCGCACCACATTGAATTCCCGTCTGCACCCCAGTCCGAGACCGCCTCCGCGATTTGTCCAATGCCATTCACGAGCAACGTATTTTTACTGACTGAGTTATACTCAAAAAATAATTCGCGAGGGTGGCCGCGCGGCACATCGTAGTTGAACCACCCGCGGCAGTAGGGAGCGTTTTCAATATACTCGAGCAAAGGGATTCCGCCACTGGCGAGGTTGACCGCACACAGATCGCGCATGCTGTGGGAACCTGCGGTTGAACCGCCACGAAATCCCAAGGTCAAAGGGCCAGTCGCGAAAACACCCCACCCGACATCAGAATAGATTTTACAGGCGCGCCGAGGCAGCATGAACCCAAACGCTTCTGCTGAATAAACTACGCTGAATATCTCCGAAGGATGATAGTCGATAAAATAGTCGAAAACCTTAAGGTGTAGGCCCATGAGATGAGCCGTGAGACGAGTGTGCAATTCCGCGGTTAGATCCCCGCGTTTGGCGCGCACCGCCAGCGCAAATAGAAAGCCTTGGGGCACGAAGCTATTGCAATCCCCAAAACCCACCGCCGCTCCGCCTTCGGGCGTGAAGTCGAATGGAAAGGACAAACCTGCTCCCAACGTCGAGGTCAGAAACGCGGCGTGCGATTCGCCGGTGGCCCATTCGTACGTCAAGAGAGCATATGCCAAGTGAATCATACCATACTGCCAGTAGCCCACGCTCTCTGGCGACGATCCGTCGGCGTGTAGACCATTTAAATAGTAGTTCAAGCCAATCGTGGCCCGTTCCCGCACCACAGCCGTCAAACTGCTCCGGTCACCATGCTGGAGCGCCAACACCAGGACCCCGCCATTGCATACCGGATTCCAATTAACCGTCGATCGATACCAGACCGCCTCGTGTCCAAGCGCTGTGACCTCAAGATACGGCCCGAAAATCCGTTCGTCAATCGCCGCGGCGATCGCCGTTCGCCGATCAACGGAGAGATAGTCGCCCAACCACTCCTGTAGAAACGCACAGGTGACAGCAATCTCGCCAGTGGAAAGAGCAAATCCCTGGGTACGAGCGTCGCCAATCCAATACCAGTGGCGCCAAGACAATGCATCGGCAAAAAAGTACCACGCTCGTTCCGCGAATCGAGCATCCCCAGAAATGCGGTAAGCGCCGGCGAGCGTGATGACATACTTTCCCATCACTCGCGCCTGCTCCAATATCCAATTGTGCCGCGCTTCATCAACCCGTGGGGCTGAAGCGGTAAGCAGGTGTTCCGCAAAACGAAACGTGGCTTCTTGATAGCCCCACCACGGCGGTCGCTTCCCACGTTGCCGGATCATTGGCCAATCGATGTCAAACACTGGGCACCTCTGCTTCGCGCTTCTTCAGAAGCATGACCCGCACATTACGCATGATCTCGCCAGTAAGCGGATATCTCAACGCAATAAACAACGCACCGGAGGAAGCGATAATGTAAGGCACGAAAGCGTATATACGCAGCGCAAGCAAGGTCCCAGCAGACTGTTTAACCAAAGCGATTGCAAATCCTGAGGATGCCAAGATATACCCTACCGCCAGCGTATATAAAGCTGCCTCGACCTTTTGGATGAAAACCATACTAGAACCGAAAAGTCCTTCCCTTCGCGTGCCATGTTCCAGTTCATCTAGATCGCAGACGTCTGGAATCGACGCCCCACAAAACGTACCAAACAAAATTCCAGCTGGGGTCAAAAGCAGAGTTGACGCGATCTGTAAGTAAGGATGGCTTGGAATATAAAGAAAGGGAGCCAAGGCGCCAAGAAGCAAATGGGCTCCCAAGGCGATAAACAGCAATGCACGCTTACCGAACCTGTTACTTATTGGTAAAGCGAGTGGCGCGACAATAAAACCTAGCACGAAACCGGCTATTTCGGTAAGCCCCCATATCTTAGTTGCGAGCCCCTTGTCGCCGTTGCAGACAAAATACGTGTTAATATAAAATATTAGACCTTGGTATACGCCGTAGATGGCCACCAAAGCACGCATTCCGAGAATCATTACAAACGGCCGGTTTTGTACAGCTTGTCCAACGGCTTTAAATAGACGTTCGCTACTCCTCGGTTTCGCCGTAAACCGCTCCTTAAAGAGTATCGCGGGGGTAAAACCGCAAACCAGAATCCCGAGACTCAACGCGATGGAAATCCAGCGAATACCGGCCATTTCTCCGCCAAATTCTGGTCTCAACGCTAGCCAATAAACCCAGCCCATCGCGATCGCCGGAATTTGTATTACCAATGATCTTATTGCTACGAATCTAACTCGATATTGGTAATCAGC
>JBDTJK010000406.1:0-8006 GCA_039935875.1 Casimicrobiaceae bacterium | reverse complement strand
ACTGCGGTTCGCAATTCCGACTTGAGGCTCGCGTTGCGCTGGCGCGTCGCTTCCGCCTGTCGGGCGCGTTTCTTGGCTTGCGCCGAATTGGCCATGGTGTTCGCTTCCTTGCGGTGCCGGCGAAAATGCCGGTGAGAAATTTGGGAAAGACTTGGGATACTATCAGATTTTTTCAATCAGCGCAATACGTTAGCGTCGTCGGCCTGCTGCAGATGCGCGACCGGCAACCCCGTCCGTGAATCTCCTCCGCGTCGCTTCCACTGTCAGCGGCATGACGCTGCTGTCGCGCGTCACCGGGCTTGCGCGCGAAAGCATCAAGGCCACAGCATTCGGGGCTGGCCCGGCAATGGACGCGTTCGAGGCGGCGTTCCGATTGCCCAACCTTCTGCGCCGCATGTTCGCCGAAGGCGCGTTCAGCCAGGCGTTCGTGCCGATCCTCGCCGAATACCATCGCAAGCGCGGCGAAGAGGCAACGCGCGGCCTGGTCGCACGGGTCGCGGGGTTGCTCGCGTTGATCCTTCTGATTGTCTCCGTCGCCGGGGTGCTTGCCGCGCCGTGGCTCGTCTACCTGCTGGCCAGCGGCTTTGCCAGGACGCCCGGCAAGGTCGAGCTGACCGCGCAGATGATCCGCATCATGTTCCCTTACATCCTGTTCATCTCGCTGACGTCCCTCGCGGCCGGCGTGCTCAACGTGTACCGCCGCTTCGCCCTGCCCGCGTTCTCGCCGGTGCTGCTCAACCTGTCGGTGATCGCTGCCGCGGTGTTCTGGGCACCGTATTTCGAGACGCCGGTGGTTGCGTTGGCGTGGGGCGTGGCGCTCGGTGGCGTAGCGCAGCTGGTATTCCTGTTGCGCCCGATGGCGAAGATCGCGATGCTGGCGCGGCCGCGGATCGACTGGCGTGACGAGGGCGTGCGGCGCGTGTTGCGCGCGATGGGGCCCGCGGTTGTGGGTGTGTCAGCCGCGCAGATCTCGGCACTGATCAACACGCAGTTCGCCGCGTGGCTGGGTGACGGGCGCATCTCGTGGATCACCTACGCCGACCGGTTGATGGAGTTTCCGAGCGCGCTGCTGGGCGTGGCGCTCGGCACGGTGCTGCTGCCATCGCTGGCGAAGCACCACAGCGACGCCAATCCTGACGAGTACTCCGCGTTGCTCGATTGGGGATTGCGCCTGGCGCTGTTGCTGGCGCTGCCCGCGGCAGTGGCGTTGTGGCTGCTTGCGTTGCCGATGATCAGCACGCTCTACCAGTACGGAAAGTTTTCGATCAACGATGCGCTGCAAACGCGCGACGCATTGCTCGGCTACAGCATCGGGCTGCCGGCCATCATCCTGGTGAAGATACTGGCACCGGGCTTCTATGCGCGGCAGATGCTGCGCACGCCAGTCAAGATCGCGTTCGTCACGGTGATCATCACGCAGGCCATCGCACTGACGCTGATGTGGCGCATCGGACATGCGGGCCTGACGCTCGCCACCAGCATCGGCGCGAGCTTCAATGCGGCGATGCTGTTCGCACTGCTGGTACGCCGCAAGTACTACGCGCCACGTCCCGGATGGGGGCTGTTCGCAGGCCGGGTGGCGGTCGCGTTGTGCGCGATGGCGGCGGTGCTCGCGTGGCTCGTTGGCCCAGCGGATCTATGGTTGCACGCCACGCTGTGGCACAAGTTCGCGCGCCTGTGCGGCGTCATCGCGGCAGCGGCGCTCGCCTATTTCGCGGCGCTCGCGCTGATGGGATTCCGGCTGTCCGATTTCAACCGCCGCGAGGTGCACTAGCGCCGACTGCGGTTCACCCGCCGCCGACCTTGCGATGCGGGCATCGTACCTTGGTGCAATCGGCATACAGATACAGCGCGTGCTCGCTGATCTCGAACCCGCGCTCGCGTGCGATCCGCGTCTGCCGCTTCTCGATCTCGGCGTCGTAGAATTCCTCGACACGCCCGCACTGCATGCACACCAGGTGGTCGTGATGCTTGCCCTCGTTGAGCTCGAACACCGCCTTGCCCGATTCGAAATGATGGCGTTGCAACAGGCCCGCCTGCTCGAATTGGGTCAACACGCGATAGACGGTGGCAAGGCCGATGTCGAGCCCGTCGTTGACCAGCAGGCGATACACGTCTTCTGCCGTCAGGTGGCGAACCGTCGAAGTCTCGAACAGGTGGATGATGCGCAGTCGCGGCAGCGTCGCCTTGAGGCCGGCACTCTTGAGGTCGTGGTTGTTCGTCATGGGCTTCCGCTTGGCGGGAATCTGGCTTCGTGTGGCTATAATAGGCGATTACCTCCCGCCATTCCCATAGCGACCACCCAACGTGCTCCCGGTTTTTTCCCGCCGCCTGCTGGCCTGCGCCGCAGCGATGCTCATGCTGGCGTCGTGCCAGACCTTCGACAATTTCTTGCCGCAGCTGCGTTCGTTCGGCGTGTACAAGCTCGACATCAACCAGGGCAATTACCTGACGCAGGACATGGTGGCGAAGCTCAAGGTCGGAATGACTACCGCGCAGGTGCAGGGCGCGCTGGGCACCCCGTTGCTGGCCGACCCTTTCCACGCCGATCGCTGGGACTATATCTATCGCTACACGCGACAGGACAAGCTCATCGAACGCCGCGAGTTCCGCGTGTACTTCGCTGACGCCAAGCTGGCGCGCTGGGAAGGCGACGAAACACCGCAGTCGGCGGCGGAACTCAACCACCTCGCCGCCGAGCGCTCGCTCGGAAAGCCTCCGGAGCCGCAAGAACGCAGCTGGTACGATCGGCTGCTGGGCGTGTTCAAGCGCGACTGACGCGCGAGCGGCAATTGACGTTGCGCATCGGCATCGCCGGAGCTTCCGGCAGGATGGGCCAGGCGCTGGTCGAGGCGACGCTGGATGCTGTCGACTTGACGCTTGCCGCGGCGCTGGATGTTGCCGGCGGCGCGCTGGTCGGCGCTGACGCCGGCTCGCGCATGGGTAGAACCACCGGGATCACCGTCGGCACCGACATCGACGCGGCAGTTGCCGCGTGCGATGTGCTGATCGACTTCACGCGGCCGCAAGGCACGCTGGCGCACGCCGCCGCGTGTGCGAGCCACCGCACGCGGCTGGTCGCGGGCACCACGGGACTCGACGCCGCCCAGAAGGCGTCGCTCGCGACCTTCGCACAGCATGTAGCCATCGTGTTCGCGCCGAACATGAGCGTCGGCGTCAACGTGCTGATCAACCTGGTCGAGACGGCAGCGTCGCGCCTCGGACCGGCGTACGACATCGAGGTCCTCGAAATGCATCATCGCCACAAGATCGACGCGCCGTCCGGCACCGCGCTGCGTCTGGGCGAAGCCGCCGCCAGCGGCGCTGGCGTGAAGCTCGAATCGCACGCCGTGTTCGCGCGTGAAGGCGTCACCGGCGAACGCAAGGCCGGAACGATCGGCTTCGCGACGCTGCGCGGAGGCGACGTGATCGGCGAGCACACGGTCGTGTTCGCCGGACCCGGAGAACGCTTGGAACTCTCCCACCGCGCGAGTTCGCGCACGACGTTCGCCGAAGGTGCTCTGCGCGCCGCGCGCTTCGTTGCCGGACGCGCGCCGGGTTTCTACGACATGGCGGACGTGCTCGCGCTGTAGCGCAGCCAGCGTGCGGGAGCTCGCATTGCACGGCGCCGGCAGCGCAGGTCCAAGGTTGCCGCCGCGCGCCGCCGGCGGTAGAATACGGTGCTTCGAAGCGGGGAAGGGCAACCTTCCCCGTTTGCACGTCCACCCCGCGTGCATCCGGCCACAGGCGTGAGGCGTGCAAGGTTCCCGACGCGCGAGGCTCGCCCCGCGCACGCCGGTCAATCTCGGGGCCAACCCGTATTCATTCGCGCCGCCCGCAGCACGCCCATGTCCGCTTCGCCGATCGCAGACCCGCTCGCCCCGCTGTTCGCCAGGCGTGCGCCCGCGCTGCTCGCGCTGGCCGACGGTACGACGTTTGCTGGCGTGTCGATCGGCGCCAGCGGCAGCACGCGTGGTGAAGTGGTGTTCAACACGTCGATGACGGGCTACCAGGAGATCCTGACCGACCCGTCGTACGCGGGACAGCTCGTCACCCTGACGTATCCGCACATCGGCAACGTGGGCGTCAACGTCGACGATGCCGAATCGAGACAGGTGTTCTGCGCGGGCCTCATCATTCGCGACCTGCCGCGGCGCATGTCCAATTTCCGTGCGACCGAGGACCTGACGACCTACCTGCGCACGGCCCACATCGTCGCCATCGCCGGCATCGACACCCGCAGGCTGACGCGGATCCTGCGCGAAAAGGGCGCGCAAAACGGTGCGATCGTCGCCGCTGCGGTGATCGACGATGCATTGCGCGCCGACGCGCTCGCGCTCGCCACAGGCACGCCGTCGATGGCGGGCCTCGACCTCGCCAGGGTGGTCACGCAGAAGCCGGGGTACGACTGGACCGCGAGCACGTGGGCGCTGGGCGTCGGCTACCGGCAGCAGCGCGAGGCCAGATTCCATGTCGTCGCGTACGACTACGGCATCAAGCACACCATCCTGCGCATGCTGGCCGAGCGCGGCTGCCGCATCACCGTCGTGCCCGCTGCAACACCCGCGCGCGACGTGCTGGCGCAGCGGCCGGATGGCGTGTTCCTGTCGAACGGTCCGGGCGACCCGGAGCCTTGCGATTACGCCGTCGACGCAATCCGCGAGATCGTCGACAGCAACACGCCGACGTTCGGCATCTGCCTCGGCCACCAGTTGCTCGGACTGGCATCCGGCGGGCGCACGCTGAAGATGAAGTTCGGCCACCATGGCGCCAACCATCCGGTGCTCGATCGCGACAGCGGGCAGGTGCTGATCACCAGCCAGAACCATGGCTTCGCGGTCGATCCGGCATCGCTGCCCGACAATGTGCGCATCACGCACACGTCGCTGTTCGATGGCAGCCTGCAGGGCATGCAGCGCACCGATCGCCGCGCGTTCAGCTTCCAGGGACATCCCGAGGCGAGTCCCGGTCCGCACGACATCGGCTACCTGTTCGACCGCTTCGTGGCGGAGATGGAGAAAGGTAAATGAACGCGAACATGAACCACGCAACCGATACCAATGCGGTGCGCGATGCGCTCGCCGAGGCGGCCAACGCGCTGGCTGCGCTGCGCGCCAACGATGCCGCGCTGGGCGCGGTCGCGCGCGCGGCCGAATTGCTGTCCACCGCGTTCGCCGCCCGCCGCCGCGTATTCTCCTGCGGCAATGGCGGCTCGCTGTGCGATGCGATGCATTTCGCCGAGGAGCTATCGGGACGTTTCCGCGATGATCGGCCGGCATACGCCGCGACGGCGATCAGCGATCCGTCGCACATGAGCTGCGTCGGCAACGACTATGGCTACGATCACGTGTTCTCGCGCTACATCGAGGCGCACGGCAATGCCGGCGACGTGTTGCTCGCGATCTCCACCAGCGGCACCAGCCGCAACATCGTCGCTGCGGCGAAGACGGCGCAGGCGCGCGGCATGCAGGTGATCGCGATGACCGGCAAGCCCGGCGCGCTGCTCGAGTCGCATGCCGATATCGTCATCTGTACGCCGGGCGGCCGCTACGCAGACCGCGTGCAGGAGCTGCACATCAAGGTCATCCACATCCTGATCGAGCTGGTCGAGCGCCATCTCGCAACGGCGAGGGCGAGCTAGACGCAATGGGCAAGCGCACCGACATCCAGTCGATCATGATCATCGGCGCCGGCCCGATTGTCATCGGGCAGGCCTGCGAATTCGACTATTCGGGCGCGCAGGCATGCAAGGCACTGCGCGAGGAAGGCTATCGCGTGATCCTCGTCAACTCCAACCCGGCGACGATCATGACCGATCCGGAGATGGCGGACGTCACCTACATCGAGCCGATCACGTGGCAGATGGTCGCGCGCATCATCGAGCGAGAGCGTCCGGATGCGCTGCTGCCGACGATGGGTGGGCAGACCGCGCTCAACTGCGCGCTCGACCTCGCGCGCGAAGGCGTGCTGACGAAGTTCGACGTCGAGCTGATCGGCGCGTCGAGGAAAGCGATCGACAAGGCGGAGGACCGCGAGAAGTTCAAGGCGGCGATGACGCGCATCGGGCTCGCGTCGGCACGCTCCGGCAGCGCACGCACGATGGACGACGCGCATCGCGTGCAGGCCGACATCGGTTTCCCCGCAATCATCCGCCCGTCGTTCACGCTCGGCGGCACCGGCGGCGGCATCGCCTACAACAAGGACGAGTTCGAGGAAATCTGCAAGCGCGGGCTGGCGATGAGCCCCACGCACGAACTGCTGATCGAGGAGTCGCTGCTCGGCTGGAAAGAATTCGAGATGGAGGTCGTGCGCGACTGCAAGGACAACTGCATCATCGTCTGCTCGATCGAGAACCTCGACCCGATGGGCGTGCACACCGGCGACTCGATCACCGTCGCGCCGGCGCAGACGCTGACCGACAAGGAATACCAGATCATGCGCGACGCGTCGATCGCTGTCCTGCGCGAGGTCGGCGTGGACACCGGCGGCTCGAACGTGCAGTTCGCCGTCAATCCGGCGGACGGTCGCATGATCGTCATCGAGATGAATCCGCGCGTATCGCGCAGCTCGGCGCTGGCGTCGAAGGCCACCGGCTTTCCGATCGCCAAGATCGCCGCCAAGCTGGCCGTCGGCTATACGCTGGACGAACTGCGCAACGACATCACCGGCGGCAAGACGCCGGCGTCGTTCGAGCCGACGATCGACTATGTCGTCACCAAGGTGCCGCGCTTCGCGTTCGAGAAGTTCAAGGCGGCCGATGATCGCCTGACGACGCAGATGAAATCGGTCGGCGAAGTGATGGCCATCGGACGCACGTTCCAGGAATCGCTGCAAAAGGCGTTGCGCGGCCTCGAGACGGGGGTTGACGGCTTCAACCTGAAGTCGGTCGACATGGACAAGATCAGCGACGAGCTCGCCTATCCGCGCGCCGAGCGGCTGTGGTACGTCGCCGACGCGTTCGGTGTCGGCATGTCGCTCGACGAGATCCATGGGTACACGAAGATCGACCCGTGGTTCCTGTCGCAGATCCAGGAGATCGTCGACACCGAGCTCAAGCTCGAGACGCGCGCGCTGCAGTCGATCGGTGTCGATGACATGCGCGAGCTGAAGCGGATGGGCTTCGCGGACCGGCGCATCGCGCATCTCACCAAGGCGACCGAGGATGCGGTGCGCTCGCGGCGGCACGCGATGGGCATCCGCCCGGTGTACAAGCGCGTGGATACCTGCGCGGGCGAATTCGCGACCAACACCGCTTACATGTATTCGACGTACGAGGAAGAATGCGAAGCGGCGCCCACCGATCGCAAGAAGGTCATCGTGCTGGGTGGCGGTCCGAACCGCATCGGCCAGGGCATCGAGTTCGACTATTGCTGCGTGCATGCCGCGATGGCGCTGCGCGACGACGGCTTCGAGACGATCATGGTCAACTGCAATCCGGAGACCGTGTCCACCGACTACGACACTTCGGACCGGCTGTATTTCGAGCCGTTGACGCTGGAGGACGTGCTCGAGATCGTCGACAAGGAAAAGCCGTGGGGCGTGATCGTCCAGTACGGCGGCCAGACGCCGCTGAAACTTGCCCGCGACCTGGAGAAAAACGGCGTGCCGATCATTGGCACGTCCCCCGACATGATCGACATGGCCGAGGACCGCGAGCGCTTTCAGCAGATGATCACGCGGCTCGGACTCAAGCAGCCGCCCAACCGCACGGCGCGCACCGAGGCCGAAGCGCTGGCCGGCGCCGAGGCGATCGGCTATCCGCTGGTGGTGCGCCCGTCGTACGTGCTGGGTGGACGCGCGATGGAGATCGTCCACGACCCGCGTGACCTCGAGCGCTACATGAAGGAGGCGGTCAAGGTCAGCAACGATTCACCAGTGCTGCTCGACCGCTTCCTCAACGACGCCATCGAAGTCGATGTCGATGCCGTGTGCGACGGCACCGACGTCGTCATCGGCGGCATCATGGAACACATCGAGCAGGCCGGCGTGCACTCGGGCGACTCCGC
>JBDTJK010000405.1:0-4219 GCA_039935875.1 Casimicrobiaceae bacterium | reverse complement strand
TCGGATCCTTGCCCTGGGCCGGAAGGTCCTCGACCAATGCCGTCGAGATCTTGCCATCCGGCCGTACCGGCACACTCAGCGAAAGCTCGGGATTGCGCCAGACAATGATGTTGAGGATGTCGCCCGGTCCGATCTTGTAGGTGTAATCGGTCGACGCGGCAACCGCCGGCGCCAGCGACAGGTCCTTTGTCGCGCAACCGACGACAAGGAGCGATGCGACGGCCACGCTCAACCACTGGAGGAGCGTTGCCACAAGTCTGGTACGGGCGATTGGCATGGTGGCTTTCTCGGACAGGCGATAAACGATCGGACCGGCTGAATTGCGAGTGGAAGCATAGCCGAAATCACTGAAACTGCAATCACGGCCGGAGGAACGTGCGCATAGCGCGCGCAGACGGTCGAAGTCGCGATGCGCGTGCAGATTGTCGTGCGCAATATGACCTCGCAACGAACACGCGGCCGGGCGGCATCCCGGTGGCCGCACATCGGCGATTCGTCCGCGCCGGGGAACTGCAGGACTGCGGGGTCTCATGCGTCGCCACGGCCAGCCTCCAATTATATCGATTCGCGATTCGACGCATGAACCGCAACCGTGACCACCAGCCGAGCTTCCCAATGCCTGCACAACCGGGCCTGAGCGCGTCGCGGAGACAACGCGTTCCGCGATACGCACCCAGATGATCAACGCAGGCTGGGTTCCCGAAGGCTATGGGCCGGTGGGGGTCGTCATGTGTGCGCCACCAGCGGCATCGACTGTGCTGGCGCGCAGCTAGAATCTCGGCGTGCCCGACCCCTACCGCCTTGCCGATTTCGATTTCGAACTGCCGCCCGAGCTGATCGCGCAATCGCCAGCCGACGAGCGTGGCGCAAGCCGGCTGCTTCGCGTCGACGGTTCGTCGCTGGTCGACGGCCGCTTTGCCGACCTGCCGCGATTGCTCAATCGCGGCGATCTCATTGTGTTCAACGACACACGCGTGATCAATGCGCGCGCACGCGGCGCGAAGCCGAGCGGCGGCGTGGTCGAAATGCTGGTCGAACGGATCAGCGGCGAGCATGAGGCATGGGCGATGCTGCGCGCGAGCCACCTGCCGCAGGTCGCGACGCCGATCCTGTTCGCAGCTGGCATGCGCGCCACCGTTCTGGCACGGGAAGGCCGTTTCTTCCACCTGCGTTTCGATGCGCCGATCGCCGCGTGGCTGCAGGCACATGGCGAAACGCCGTTGCCGCCGTACATCACGCGCGCCGCTGACGCGAGCGACGCCGCGCGCTACCAGACCGTCTATGCGCGCGCGCCGGGCGCAGTCGCGGCGCCGACCGCCGGGCTGCACTTCGACGCGCCGATGTTCGCCGCGCTGGCAGAAGCCGGCATTGCCACTGCATACGTGACGCTGCATGTGGGTGCCGGCACTTTCCAACCGGTCAGGCACGACGATCTCGCATTGCACCGGATGCATTGCGAGCACTTCAGCATCCCGGCGGCCACCGCCGACGCCGTGACACAGGCGCGTGGCCGCAACGCGCAAGTCGTGGCGGTGGGGACGACGACGCTGCGCGCGCTGGAAGCCGCGGCCGACAACGACGGTAATGTCGCCACGGGCGATGCGCAAACGGCGCTGTTCATCACGCCGGGGTACCGGTTTCGCGTCGTCGACCGCTTGCTGACCAATTTCCATTTGCCGCGTTCGACATTGCTGATGCTGGTGTCCGCATTTGCGGGGTTCCAGCCGATCCGCGACGCCTACGAACACGCGATCGCCGGTCGCTACCGCTTCTACAGCTATGGGGACGCGATGCTGCTGGCGCGGCAATCTGTCGATAACATCACATCAAGTCGCTGATTGCGTCGCCATTGGGCGACAAAACGTGTTTTTTCGCGCACATTCTGCAACCGCCGTCGCCAAACCGGCATTTCCATGCCCGAAAGACTTGTTAATTCGCATGTGTATCGCTACCCTTGGCGCAACCTGTTAACTGGCGGTTACGCTGTGCGTCGTGCACATCGGCACCGCAATTCGTGGACATGCAATTTTCGCTGCGGCTTGCCTGTGCGGCCGCCATCTTGCTTGCATCGCTTTTCGTCACGCCGGCGTTTGCCGCGCGCGTGGCCGTGCTGTCGAATCGCAACTTCGACTTCGTCGTCTCCGACTTCACGGCCCACGTTTCCGGCCATCACTTCACCGCGATCGACGTCAGCAATGGGCCCCCCGACCTCGCCACATTGCTTGCGTCGTACGATGAAATCCTGCTGTTCGAGGACCGCCTGTTCGAGAATGCGCCGGCCGTTGGCGACCGCGTATTCCAATTTGCGGAATCGGGGCGCCCCGTCATCCTGGCAACGTTCTACGACCAGGACCGCAGCGACCGCAGCGGGCAGGCGCTGGGGCAGGCGCACGGGTGGGGGATGCTCGAATCGATCGATCCCAACACCACCGACACCTTTGGCGCGCAACCGATTGCCAAGACGCTGAATCCCGCGTCGATCGTCGCGCATCCACTGACCGCGGGCGTGTCGTCACTGTATTCGAACGTGATCGGCGGAATCGGCTACGCGGGCGGCAACGAGGCAAAGCCTGGCACGCTGGTGCTGGCGACGTGGACCCAGACGAACGCCAACAATCGTCCGGATCCCGCCATCGCGTTGCGTTCCTCCGCGTCGTCGTGCGTGATGCAGATCGGCATGGCGCCGGTGCTCCCCCTGAACGGCACGCTGGGAACCGACTTCGGCGGCGATTACTACCAGGTGTGGAAAAACGCGTTCGACTACGGCGCTGGCAACTGCGGCCGCGGCTGGGTCGTGCCCACGCTGTCGCCTGCGCCGGCCACTGCGCTGGCTGCGTTGCTCGCGATGTTCGCGGCACTCGCGCTGCGCCGGCGCGCGCGCGCTTCCACGCGTCGATGAAATTCGCGGTCACCGCCCGTGACGGCAATGCCCGTCGCGGGCGGATGCAGCTCGCCCACGGCACAGTCGAAACGCCGGTGTTCATGCCGGTCGGCACTTACGGCACCGTGAAGGCGATGGCGCCCAACGAGTTGAGCGACATCGGTGCGCAGATCATCCTCGGCAACACGTTCCACCTGTGGCTGCGCCCTGGCGAGGACGTGATCGCCGAGCACCAGGGGCTGCACCGTTTCATGGGCTGGCAGCGCCCGCTGCTCACGGATTCCGGCGGGTTCCAGGTATGGAGCCTGGGCGCGCTGCGCAAGATCAGCGAAGAAGGCGTGGCGTTCGCCTCGCCGGTCAACGGCGACAGGATGTTCCTCACGCCGGAACGCTCGATGCAGATCCAGCGCGCGCTCGATTCCGACATCGTGATGGCGTTCGACGAATGCACGGCCTATCCGGCCAGCCACGACGAAGCCGCGCAATCCATGCGCCTGTCGATGCGCTGGGCGCGTCGTTCGAAGGAAGCGCACGCGGGCAACGCCAACGCGTTGTTCGGCATCGTCCAGGGTGGCATGCACGAAGGACTGCGCGACGAATCGGCGGCCGAGTTGGCCGACATCGGCTTCGACGGCTACGCTGTCGGCGGGCTGTCGGTCGGCGAGCCAAAGGAGGACATGCTGCGCATCCTCGCGCACGTGACGCCGCGCCTGCCGCAGGAGCGTCCGCGCTACCTGATGGGCGTCGGCACGCCGGAGGACATCGTCGCCGGCATTGCCAGCGGCATCGACATGTTCGATTGCGTGATGCCCACGCGCAACGCGCGCAACGGATGGCTGTTCACGCGCTATGGCGACGTCAAGATCCGTAACGCCGTGCACCGGCACGACACGGCACCGCTGGACGCGACTTGCGGCTGCTATACCTGCCGCAACTTCACGCGCGCCTACCTGCACCACTTGCAGCGCGTCAACGAGATCCTCGGCGCGCGGCTAGCCACGATCCATAATCTTTTCTACTATCTTGCGTTCACCGCGGAGATACGCGACGCCATTGCGGCGCAGGACTTCGACGGCTACTGCCGCCGCTTTCACCGTGACCGGACGTCCATGCTAAAATAAACGGTTGATTTGGCGGCGTTTTGAGGGCATGCACACTTGCTGCGGTGCACGCCCTTGCAACAGTCACCAAGCTTGCTCGCGAACGGGGAGTAAAACACCGTCGCAGCGTACGCCGCTCCTGGAGAATCCAACGTGTTCATTACTTCCGCATTTGCCCAGGCGACGGGCACCTCGTCCCCGACCGACATGCTGACGTCGTTCCTGCCGATGGTCGCCA
>JBDTJK010000404.1:0-2982 GCA_039935875.1 Casimicrobiaceae bacterium | reverse complement strand
CGCCGTCGGCGCCGTTGGCGAGTCGCAGGTCGGCGATGATGAGGGCGGGATAGCTCTCCAGCACGCCCAGCGCATCCAGCACGGCTTCGGCATGCGTGCCTCCCGCGACGCGCGCGCCCCAGGCGCCGAACAATGCGCGCATGCCTTCGATCGCGGCAGCGTCATCGTCGATCACTGCGACCAACGCGCCGTCCAGCGTCCCCTTGCGCGATGACCTCGCCAGCGGTAGCGCGCGGCGTGTTGCACCGGCGCCTTCGGCGCGCGCACACAGCAACCGGAACCGCGCGCCGCGGCCCACGCGCGAGTCGACACTGATCTGGTGGCCGAGCAGCGTCGCGAAGCGCTTGACGATCGCGAGGCCGAGACCGCTGCCGCGGCCCGCCTGCGGGGAGTCGGCGAGTGACGTGATCTGGAAGAATTCGTCGAATATGCGTTCGCGGTCCTGGGCGCAAATGCCGGGGCCGGTGTCGAACACGTCGATGGCGACCCGTCCATCGCGCCGACGCGCCCCGACGATGACGCCACCACTCTGCGTATAACGCAGCGCATTGCCGATCAAGTTGCGCAGGATGCGCGCCAGCAGCGCGGGATCGGAATCCACGGCCGCCGACGTCGAAGCGAAGCGAAGTTCGAGCGACCGCGCTTGCGCATGCGGCGCAAATTCGCTGCGCAGCCGTGCAAACAGCGGAGCGAGCGTCACGCGCGTGCGAGCAGGGTGGAACGCGTTGGCCTCGAGGCGCGACAGATCGAGCAACTGATCGAACTGTGCGTCGAGGCTTGCTGTCGAGCGCTCGACGTTGGCGACCAGCGCGGCAAGGTCGCTCCCGCGTGTGCGCTCGGCCAGCGCGGCCGAGAACAGCGCCAGCGCGTGCAGCGGCTGGCGCAGGTCGTGGCTGGCGGCCGCGAGCAACTGGCTTTTCGCACGGTTGGCCGCCTCGGCCGCGGCACGCGCGCTGTGTGCGGCGCGCGTCTGTTCCTTCAGTTCGATGATGAGGTCGGCGGTCTCATAGCGCGAAGCCAGCGCGTGTGTCAGCAGGTCGTTGAGCCGGTGGCCGAATGCGAGGATGAATGCGAGCACGACCAGCATCACGCCGGCGGTATTCCAATGCACGGGGTCGCCCTCGAGCGCGACGCGGACGATCAGCGGCGCCAGCGCGGGCAACGCGAAACCATAGAACGATTGCTTGTAGACCGCGGTCAGGTTGAGTCCTCCCAGCACCACGCCGAACAGGCACACGATCATCAGCGCCTGGCCAGGTGCAGACGCAGGGAACATCGCGACCGACGCGAATCCCCACAACGCCCCCGCGAGCGCCGAGCCGAGCGACCAGTAGCCGCCCCAGCGCGGCGTCGCGGCTGTGCCGGGTTGCGCGCGGCGCCACTGCCGAACCAGCGCGCCGCGCCACGCCTGGTTGGCAGCGACCAGCAGCAGCCATGTCGCCATCAACGACGGGGCGACTTCGTCACGCAGCACGACCCACAGGATCAGTGTCCCGAGCAGCATCGACAGCGTGGTCCGGCTGAAATGGTCGTAGAGCATCGCCACCTGGTCGGCGCGAGCGCGCTCGACCAGCGCCGGCGCCACGGCGCGCATTACCGGCATCGCTGTGTTGCGGTCAGGTGGGCGTGGCTGCGGCGCTCACGCCGCGCTTGGCGAGCTCGACGACCGCCTGCGTTCGCGAATGGACGTTGAGCGCCTTCAAAATCGCCGATACGTGCACCTTGACCGTGCCTTCGGACAGCGAAAGGTCGCGGCAGATCATCTTGTTCGGCTTGCCCTGCACCAGCAGGCGCAGCACGTCGGCCTGGCGACCGGTCAGGCCGTAGACGCCGGGCGCGACGTGCGCGATCGCGGCACTGAGGCCAGGCGCGATGTCGCGCGTCACGTGGCGCTTGCCGGCGAGTACCGCGGCGATCGCGGTCAGGATCTCGCGCGCGTCCGCTGTCTTGGCGACAAACCCGCGCGCGCCGGACGCGAGCGTGGCATCAACCGTCGCTCGGTCGTGCGTGGCCGACAGCACCACCACGGGTCGCTGCGGATGGTCGCGCACCAGGCTTGCCAGCAGGTCCATGCCGCGGGTGCCGGGCAGCGCGAGATCCAGTAACACCAGTGCGCAGTCCGGGTGCAGCGCGAGCATGCGCTCGGTTTCCGCTCGGCTGGCGGCCGCAAGCAACGTGATCGTGGGATCGGATTCGCGCAGCACATGGGCAATCGCCTGCGGAATCAACGGGTGATCGTCAACAACCAGAATTTTCATCACGCACTCCCTTGGGTGATGGCGGACGCGAGATGGCCCGCTTGGAGGAAATGCTGGGCGCGCAGCCGGGAGTTGTCAGCTGTAGGAAACGACAGGGGTCAGCCCGCGTTCTTGGCGTCCTTCTGCTGCTCCTCGTATTCCTTGCGCAGCACCTTCAAACGCGTATCGATCGCCGACGCACTGTAGAAATCCGCGTCCTTCGCCTTGCTGGCGAGCTCGAGCTGCGTGATCGCATTGCGCAGATTGCCCTGCCATACGTAGTACTCGGCCTGCTGCTGGTGTTGCTTCGATTCCATCGCCTGTGCCGCATACGCGCGTGCGGCGATCTGGTGCAGCGGGCCGTCGTCGGGGAATCGCGCAAGTTCACCTTCTACAAATTGCGAGGCTTCGCGCGCACGGTTCGCCTTCAGCAATGCGTTCGGATAGTCGACGATCAGCTGCTTCTTGTTGGGGAACAGCGCGAGCCCGTCGTGGAAGCGCTTGATCGCGCCGTCGAGATCGCCCGATTCCATCATCACGTGGCCGGCGATCGCGTCGATCATCGGATGCCGCGGGCCGCTGCGATCGAGCTCGGCGACCAGCGCCTTGGCGCGTGCGTAGTCCTTGGTGCGCAACAGCGACGCCACCAGTCCATAGCGCGCGGCGGTCACGTTGTTGTACTTGTGCTCGGCCAGTGCGCGCTCGAAGTACGCCACTGCGTCACGCGGCTCGCCGTCGTAGCTGC
>JBDTJK010000403.1:0-3481 GCA_039935875.1 Casimicrobiaceae bacterium | reverse complement strand
TGACGAACACCGTCATGCCTTCGTGGGTGGCCCAGCGCAGGAAAGAGTTCTTCTCGCGCAGATCGAGGATGTAGTACTTGTTGATCCATGGCGGAATTACCAGCAGCGGGCGCCGCCATTGCTTGCGTGTTGCCGGCGTGTACTGGATCAGTTCCATCAGGTCGTTGCGGAACACGACCTTGCCCGGCGTGGTGGCGATATTGACGCCGAGCTCGAAGGCCTTGGCGTCGGTCATCGAGATGCGGAGCTGGCCGTGGCCGCGCTCGATGTCGTCCAGCAGGTTGTTGAAGCCGTTGACGAGGTTCTGGCCACCGGTCGCGACGGTCTCGCGGAATACCTCGGGATTGGTCAGCGCGAAGTTGGAGGGAGACAGCGCGTCGATGTACTGGCGGGTGAAGAAATCGACCTTCTTGCGCGTGCCTTCCGACAGGCCCTCGACGTTCGCCACGCTGGAATGCAACCAGCGGGCGGTGATCAGGTACGACTGCTTGATGAAGTCGAACAGGAATTGCTGTTGCCAGTCATCGTCGCGAAAGCGCCGGTCGCCAGCGGCCGGCGAGGCGACCGGGCCGGTGTCCGCGCCGATCATCTTGAGCCACGTCGATTGCCACAGCGCCGCGTGGCTCATCCACAGGGCCATCTGCGATTCAGCGATGCCTGCCGGGTTGGCGAGCATCTGCGATGCCAGCTCGAAGAACGCCTTGCCGACGCCGAGCTCGTCGCCGAGCGATGGCGCCCCTGCATGGCGCGCCGCGAAGTCACCGATCAGGCGCGCGCTCTTGTCCGCGGCGCGGGCCAGCGATTCGGCCAGCACGATAGGGTCATAGGCCAAGGCTTCGCGCGGTGCAGTCGGCGTGCCGGGTTGTGCTGGAGTGGTCATCCTGAACCGCCACGAAAGTGAATGCTGCGTCCGGCGTCGACGACGCGTTCGATCCGTTGCCGGCGCCACAGGTGATTGAGATGCGCGATCGCCTCGCCCATCGCAAAAAAGCGTTGCTGCAGGTCGAGCTCGCGGCGAAACAGCGTGGGCAGCACGTCGGCGGCGCTGACCGGCGCGTCCGATTCGCTTACGAACGCCTCGAGTTCGGCCAGCCGGGCGTCGTGATGCGCGCGCAACGCGCCGACGCGCAGCGCGATGCCGCGAAACGGCAGCCCGTGCGACGGCAGCACCAGCGTGTCGGCCGGCAGCGCTTCGAATCGTGTCAGCGAGCCGAGGAAACGCGCCAGCGGATCGCCATCGGGCTCGATCGGCCACACGCTGATGTTGGTACTGATCCGTGGCAGCAGCATGTCGCCGGAGATCAGCACGCGGCGCTCGGCGCAGTACAGCGCGGCGTGCTCCGGCGAATGGCCGTAGCCCGCGATCACGCAAAACGTGGCGTCGCCGAGCCGCAGCGCGTCGCCATCGATGATCCTTGCATACGTGGCGGGAAGCCCCGGCACTCCGCGGCGGTAGGCGTTGCCGCGCGCGGCAAGCGCCGCCACGCCCGCATCGTCCATTCCGTGCATGCGCAGGAAACTCCCGCTTGCGGCGACCGAAAGCGCACCGGCGCCGCTCCACACGGCGTGCGCCTGGTGGAACTCCGCACCGGTCATCGTCAGCGCTACGCCGAAGCGTTCGCACAGCCACTGCGCGTTGCCGACGTGATCAGGGTGGTAGTGCGTGGCGACAACCGACTTGAGGGGCCGGCCATCGAGCGCGCCTGCGAAGTGTTGCTCCCACGCCGCGCGCGTCGCGGTGTCGCCATAACCGCAGTCGATAGCGGCCACGCCGTCGCACAGCCACAGGTTGACATGGTCGAGAGCGAACGGCAGGCCCATGCGCAGCCAGTGGATGCCCTGCGCAACCAGCGTCGCGTCGCCCCTCGGCGGCGGTGCGGCGAATGGATGATCGAGGGAGGCGGCGAGGGGCGCGTTCATGGGCACAGGGGCATCGGCCAAGGGGCACGACGCCACGACGCATATGGTATCGTGGACTTCGACACAGCGCCTTGCACGCGGCGATGGCCGCGCCACCCACATGCCATCCCGTCCGCCCTCGTACTCGATCTCAGTCCTGGCCAAGGAATTCGCGCTGACCACGCGCGCCATTCGCTTCTACGAGGATGAAGGGCTGATCGCGCCGCAGCGCGTAGGCCGCGTGCGGGTCTACGGCGAGCGCGAGCGGGTTCGCCTCAAGCTGATCCTGCGCGGCAAGCGCCTGGGCCTCGCGCTGTCGGAGATCGCCGGGTTGCTCGACATGTACGAGGTGGCGCGCAACGAGCGCGGGCAACTCGCGAAATTCGTCGAATTGCTGGCCGACCGTCGCGCGCGGCTGCTGCAGCAGAAGGACGACATCGATGCCACTCTCGCGGAAATCGACGGCATCGAGCGCGAATGCCAACGCCGGCTGCGTGACCCCGGCAACGCCGTCGCACCGCGCAAGGCGCTGCGCGGCAGCGGGATTGCCGTGCAGCGCCAGGGCGGGGGATCATGATTGACGTTTACGTAAACGTAATACAGAATCGCCGTCTGGATCCGGGACCGCGCCAGGTTGCGCAAGGCGTTTTGGCGCGGCCGGCGCACATGGGCAGGAAAGCGGCAATTGCGCACACTTGATTTCAAACTGGGCGAAACCGTCGACATGCTGCGCGACAGCGTACGCGCGTTCGCAGCTGACGAGATCGCGCCGCGCGCGGCGGCGATCGACCGCGACAACCAGTTTCCGTCCGACCTGTGGCGCAAGATGGGCGATCTCGGCCTGCTCGGCATCACCGTCGACGAGTCGCTCGGCGGCAGCGGCCTCGGTTACCTTGCGCATATCGTTGCGATGGAGGAAATCTCGCGCGCCTCGGCATCGGTCGGGCTGTCTTACGGCGCGCATTCGAACCTGTGCGTCAACCAGATCGCGCGCAACGGCAGCGATGCGCAGAAGCGCCACTACCTGCCGAAGCTCGTTTCCGGCGACCATGTCGGCGCATTGGCGATGAGCGAGCCGGGGTCGGGGTCGGACGTGGTCTCGATGCGCCTTGCCGCGGCACGCCTTGGCGACCATTACGTGCTCAACGGCAGCAAGATGTGGATCACCAACGGTCCCGACGCCGATACGCTGGTCGTCTACGCGAAGACGGATGCCGGCGCCGGCGCGCGCGGCATCACCGCGTTCATCGTCGAGAAGGGCATGCAGGGCTTTTCCACAGCGCAGAAGCTCGACAAGCTCGGCATGCGCGGATCCAACACCTGCGAGCTGGTGTTCATCGACTGCGAAATTCCGGCCGACAACGTGCTGGGTGCGGAAGGCCGTGGCGTCAACGTGCTGATGAGCGGACTCGATTACGAACGCGCGGTGCTCGCCGGCGGGCCGCTCGGCATCATGGCAGCCTGCCTCGACAGCGTGCTGCCGTATGTGCACGAACGGCAGCAGTTCGGACAGCCGATCGGCGAATTCCAGCTGATGCAGGGCAAGCTCGCCGACATGTACACGACGATGACGGCGTGTCGT
>JBDTJK010000402.1:0-4029 GCA_039935875.1 Casimicrobiaceae bacterium | reverse complement strand
TGCTTTGCGCTGGCGCCGCCGGCGCCGGACTTTGAACTGGAACCTTCCTCATGATCGACGTCGCATTGCTGGGAGCCGGCCGCATCGGCCGCATTCACGCGGGCAACCTGGTGCGCCAGCCCGGCGTACGCCTGGTGGCCGTATCGGATGTGAACGCGCTCGCCGCGCAGGAACTCGCGGGCATGCACGGCGCACGTGTCGCCAGCGCCGGCGACATCTTCACCGATTGCGCGATCGGCGCCGTGGTCATTGGTTCGTCCACCGACACGCACGCCGACTTCATCGTGCGCGCCGCGGCCGCCGGCAAGGCGATTTTCTGCGAAAAGCCGGTCGACCTCGATCTCGCGCGCGCGCGCGCGTGTGCCGAGACCGTGGCGAAGGCCGGCGTCACGTGCATGGTCGGTTTCCAGCGGCGCTTCGACCCGACGTTTGCCGCGCTGAAGGCGCGCCTCGACGCGGGCGAGATCGGCGAACCGGAAATGCTGGTCGTCACGAGCCGCGATCCGGGCGCACCGCCGGTCGACTACATCAAGAAGTCGGGAGGCATCTTCAAGGACATGCTGATTCACGACTTCGACATCTTCAGGTGGATCCTGGGCGACGACGCCGCGTCGGTGCATGCCTATGCGAGTTGCCTCACCGATCCTGCGATCGGCAAGGCGGGTGACGCCGATTGCACCGCGGTGACGATCCGCACGCACAAGGGGCGCCTGTGCGTGATCAATACGACGCGCCGCGCCGCATACGGCTACGACCAGCGCTTCGAAGTGCTGGGCAGTGCCGGCATGCTGCAGGCCGGTAATCATCGGCCGACCGAAGTGGTGTCTGCGGGATCGAAAGTGGTTGCGACCGACCTGCCGGAACACTTCTTCCTCGAGCGCTATCGCGTCGCGTACGCCGACGAGATCGCCCATTTCTTCGCGGCAATCGGCGAAGGCACGCCAGTGCGCACGACGATCGACGACGGCGTCAAGGCGCTCGAGCTCGCGGAGGCGGCCGCGACGTCCTGGCGCGAGGAGCGGATCGTCACGTTGTGAACGCAACCGGTGCGCGGTTTCTGGTGGTTGTCCGCGCCGGTGACGCATCGCTGCATCCGCAATGGACAAGCGACCCCGCCACGCGTGACTGGGACCTCGTCGTCAGCTACTACGGTGATGACCTATATCGCTTTCATGACGGCGCGGCACCGCGGATCGACGACAAGGGCCAGAAGCTCGGCGGCCTGCATTCACTGCTGACGCGCGAGGATTTCTGGCGCAGATACGACTACATCTGGCTGCCTGACGACGACGTCGCGATCGCGCAGCAGGGTGTCAGCGAACTCTTCCGGCAGACTGCTGCCCTGGATCTCGCGCTGACCCAGCCGGCGCTGTCGTGGGACAGCTACTGGTCGCATCGCGTGACCCTGCACCACCCCAGCTTCAGGCTGCGGATGACCAACTATGTCGAAGTGATGGCGCCGTGTTTCGAACGCAGCTTCCTCGAGAACTGCCTGTCGACATTCATCGAAAGCATGAGCGGGTGGGGACTCGACATCCTGTGGCCGCGACGGCTGCCGGCGCGGCCGCGGCGCTGCGCGGTCATCGATGACGTGCAGATGACGCATACGCGCCCGGTCGGCGCAGGACAGCATTACGATCGGCTGCGAGATGCGGGCGTGAGCGCGCAACAGGAGTTCGACACGGTGTTGCGGCGCCATGGGATCCCGGCGGACAGCAAGGCGCTGGTGTATGCGGGGATCGATCGCGGCGGCCGGCGGCTCGACGCCGCGCGCGCGGATGAGTTGGTGCTGCTGCGCCAACTGCTGGAGACGGACCGGGCGGCATTCGCAGCGTGCGCGGTGCAACAGCCGCAACCCGCTTCAGAACGACATTTTCGCGGGTAGCGCACGCTCGACGATTGCGCGATAGTCGCCGATGCGGTGCTGCGGCAGGTTGCACGGAGACTTGGTGCCGTGGTCGTAGCGCGCAAAATACCTGAGGTAACGCTGGCAATAGTCGAGGTCGCGCGCATCCATCAGGTGCATGCACGTTGCGGGGAGGATGCTGTGGTAGCGGACGAGCCAGGCAAGGTGATCGGGCAGGTGGTCCTTGAGGCGCGCGTAAGCCCACTCGTCGTGGTTCCACTGGAACACGCATTGGTCGAGTCCGCAGCCGGGAGCCCCCGCCTGCACGGGGCGGTTCATGCACACAACATTCTCCGGTGCTTCGCCGGTCAGCAGCAGCACCTTGCCGAGGTCATGCACCAGCGCCAGCAACAAGGCCTCCGGCGTCGCCGTACCTTCGGCTTCCATGGCGTCGATCATCTGCAGCACATGCACCTGCTGGCTCGTGCAATAAAGCCGCTGGTCGCTGGGATCGATGCACTGGCCGAGCATCTCGATGAGGGTCCACGGGCTCACGCTGCCGATTACCGGTCTGGCCGCATATTTCGCGCGCAATGCCATCACGTCATCGACAGACTGAGCGTCGTGCCGTGCTTCGATCGTGCTGGCGATCACTGCGAAGCGTGCCGCGTGACCGCGCGGCAAAGGCGCGGAGGAAGGCGGCTGTGCCGATGCTGGCGCGACCGCCGCCAAGCAGCCGGTAACGTCATGGTTTGTCATATCGGGTGGCGTCGCCGCTCGGCTCGACATCGTGTCCATCGCGCAATGCTAGCACCCCGACTTGTTGGCGTGGCTGTGCTTGGCGCATGACACTGTTCGACGTACATGTCGTGGGCATGGGATTCTCGGGTGTCACCGCGGCACGCGTGCTGGCTGACGCCGGCTATCGCGTGCATCTCACCGAACGCCGCGACCACATCGGCGGCAATGCCCATGACGAGTTCGACGCCGCGGGCGTGCGAGTGCACCGCCATGGTCCGCACATCTTCCACACCAACGCGCCACGCATCGTCGAGTTCCTGTCTCGATTCACGGCATGGCATGCCTACGAACACCGTGTGCTCGCCAAGATCGGCGACCTGCTGTTGCCGATGCCCATCAATCGCACGACGATCAACGCGCTCTACGGCCTCGCGCTGGACGAAGCCGGGGTCGCCGCGCACCTTGCGAGCGTGCGCGAACCGCGAAGCGAGGCCCGCACCAGCGAAGACGTCGTGCTTGGCGGCGTGGGCCGCGACCTGTGCGAAAAATTCTTCCGCGGCTACTCGCGCAAGCAATGGGGGCTCGATCTGTCCGAGCTCGCGCCGGCGGTTGCGGCGCGCATTCCAGTGCGGACCAACGACGACGACCGCTATTTCGACGATCGCTATCAGTGCATGCCCACGCACGGCTACACGGCGATGTTCGAGCGCATGCTCGACCATCCGCGATTGACCTTCGCAACCGGCGTCAACGGAATCGACGCATGCGCGCGCGTCGGCGCACGCCATGTCATCCATACCGGCACCATCGACGCGTGGTATGCGTATCGCTACGGCGCGTTGCCGTACCGCTCGATCGAGTTCCGCCACGAGCACCTGCCGGATGTGGCGCGACTGCAGCCGGTCGCGACGATCAACTATCCGAACGACTTCGACTACACGCGCGTGACGGAATTCAAGCAGTTGACCGGACAGGTGCATACGGGCACATCGATCGTTCGCGAAGTTCCGTGCGCGTCGGGAGAGCCGTACTATCCGATCCCGCGGCCGGCGAACCAGGCGCTGTATCAGCGCTATCGGGCGCTAGCCGACCAGGAGTCGAATGTGACGTTCGTCGGCAGGCTCGCGCAGTACCGCTACTACAACATGGACCAGGCCGTGGCGGCGGCGATGAGCGCGGCCGCCAAGGTCATCCAGCGCCTCGGCGCACCGCGCGGCTGAGTCACTTGCCGATCATCGCCAGCACGTCGGCCTTGAGGAAGCGTTCGACCAGCAGCATGAACGCAATCGACGGGATCAGCAGCAGCAAAGCGGTGATGGATGCGATCTGGTAGTTGCCGCCATTGCTGGCATTGAACAGCAGCAATGGCAACGTGATGACGTCCGGAACCCCGACGAAATAGGTGCCGGTGAATTCATCCAGCGATTCGAGGAACACGAAGA
>JBDTJK010000401.1:0-3164 GCA_039935875.1 Casimicrobiaceae bacterium | reverse complement strand
CTTCGACGATCGTGTGCATGATCGCGTTGAGCATCGCCACGTCGGTATCGGGCTTGAACTGCAGGAATCGCGTGGCGTGGCGCGCGAGCTCCGAGCGCCGCGGATCGGCGATGATCAGGCGCATGCCATTCTTCACCGCGTTCTTGATCCAAGTCGCCGCGACCGGATGGTTGACGACCGGATTGGCGCCGATCAGCAGCACGACATCCGCCTGCATCACGTCCATCACCGGATTCGAGACGGCGCCGGAGCCCACGCCTTCGAGCAATGCCGCGACGCTCGACGCATGGCACAGGCGCGTGCAGTGGTCGACGTTGTTGGAGCCAAAGCCCGTGCGCACCAGCTTCTGGAACAGGTAGGCCTCCTCGTTCGAACCTTTTGCCGAGCCGAAGCCCGCCAGTGCCCGCGGTCCCTTGGTGTCGCGGATCCGACGCAGGCTGCCGCCGGCATGCGCGAGCGCCTCTTCCCAGGTGGCTTCGCGGAATGCGCTCGCGTAGTCGGCCGGATCGACGGTGAAGTCGGCGTTCTTCGGCACCCCTTCGCGGCGGATCAGTGGCCTGGTCAGGCGTTGCGGGTGCGACACGTAGTCGGAGCCATAGCGGCCCTTGACGCACAGCCGTTCATGGTTGGCGATGCCGTCGCGGCCCTCGACGCGCACGATCTTGTTGTCGCTGACGTGATAGTTGACCTGGCAGCCGACGCCGCAGTACGGACACACCGATGCGACGATCTTCTGCGTTGGCACCAGGTACGCCTCATTCGCCGGTGCCAGCGCGCCGGTGGGACATGCCTGCACGCACTCGCCGCATCCGACGCAGGTTGAATCGCCCATCGGATCGTTTTCGTCGAACACGATCGCCGAATCGGCGCCGCGAAACGCGTAGCCGATCACGTCGTTGACCTGCACCTCGCGGCACGCGCGCACGCAACGGGTGCACTGGATGCACGCGTCGAGGTTGACCGCCATCGCAGGATGCGAAAGATCCTGCCGCGGCTGCTCGCGGCGCTCGAAACGCGGCTTGCCGATGTGCAGCGCGTTCTTCCAGAATTCGAGTTCGGAATCGAGCTTGTAGACCTTGTCCGGCATGTCGGAGGCCAGCAGCTCGACGATCAGCTTCTGCGAATGCAGCGCGCGCGGGGAGTCGCTCGTCACTTCCATGCCCTTGACGGGCTGCCTGCAGCACGACGGCGCGAGCACGCGTTCGCCCTTGATCTCGACCATGCACGACCGGCAGTTGCCGTCGGCGCGCATGCCCGGCTTGTAGCACAGCCGCGGTATGGGCACGCCAAGGCGGTCGGCCACTTCGATGATCGTCTCGCCGGCTTGTGCCACGACATCGGCGCCATTGAGCCGGAACTCGACGACCTGTTCCACTTCGCGGGGCAACGGTGCATTCATGATTCGAGCTCGTGGGCAAAGTACTTGTAAACACAGGCAATCGGATTCGGCGCCGCCTGCCCGAGACCGCAGATCGACGCGTCGGCCATCGCCTGCGACAGGTCGTCGAGCAGTGGCTTGTCCCATCGTTCGCGCGCCATCAGCCCCACCGCCTTGGCGGTGCCGACACGGCACGGCGTGCACTGGCCGCAGGACTCTTCGGCGAAGAACTGCAGCAGGTTGAGTGCGGCATCGCGCGCCCGGTCATGTTGGGACAGGATGATCACCGCGGCCGACCCGATGAAGCAACCGTACGGCTGCAGTGTGTCGAAGTCCAGCGGGATATCGCCCATCGCCGCCGGCAGGATGCCGCCCGACGCGCCACCGGGAAGGTATGCATAGAATTCGTGCCCAGGCTGCATGCCGCCACAATATTCGGCGATCAGTTCGCGCACGGTGATGCCGGCGGGTGCGAGATGCACGCCCGGCTTCACCACGCGTCCCGAAACGGAAAACGAGCGCAGCCCCTTGCGGCCGTTGCGTCCCTGGCCGGCGAACCATTGCGCGCCCTTTTCGACGATGTCGCGCACCCACAGCAGTGTTTCCATGTTGTGCTCGAGCGTCGGACGGCCGAACAGGCCGACCTGCGCCACGTAAGGCGGACGCAGCCTCGGCATCCCGCGCTTGCCTTCGATCGATTCGATCATCGCCGATTCCTCGCCACAGATATAGGCGCCTGCGCCGCGGCGCAAGTGGATCGTCGGCAATTCGCAGGGCGGATGGGCTTCGAGTGCGGCGATTTCGCGCGTCAGTAATTCGCGGCACGCAGCGTATTCGTCACGCAGGTAGATGTAGATGTCACCAATGCCGACCGCCCACGCAGCGATGAGCATGCCTTCGAGGAATCGATGCGGATCGCGTTCGAGGTAGTAGCGGTCCTTGAACGTACCAGGCTCGCCCTCGTCGATGTTGACCGCCATCAGCCGCGGCGCGGGTTCCGCGCGCACGATCTTCCATTTGCGTCCGGTGGGGAATCCCGCGCCGCCCAACCCGCGCAGCGCCGAATTTTCCATTTCGCCGATGACGTCCTCGACGCGCCGCTCGCCATTGACGCAGGCGATGTACAGCTTGTAGCCGTCCTTCGCGCGATAGGCTGCGTAATCGATCACCTGCGCGATCACCTGCGGCACTTCCGCGTCGACGCGCTTTTGTGCCACGGCTTCAGCCACCTTTTGCGGCGTCGCTTCGTCGATCGTGTGTTTGCCCACGGCCACCGCGGGCGCATGTTCGCAACGTCCGATGCACGGTGCGCCGATCACGCGCACGTCGCTGCCCTCGAGTGACTTGAGCGACTCGCGCAACGCGTCGGCGCCAGCCATCTGGCATGACAGCGTTTCGCAGACACGGACCGTGATCGGAGGTGGGGCGCTCTGGCCTTCCTTGACCACGTCGAAGTGGTGATAGAACGTGGCCACTTCGTAGACTTCGGCCATCGCCATGCGCATCTCCTGCGCCAGTGCGGCGATGTGTGCTGCGGAAATGTGGCCGAAGCGGTCCTGTACCTTGTGCAGGTGCTCGATCAGCAGGTCGGCACGCCGCGGTGCGTCGCCGAGCACCGCCATGATCTCCGCCAGCGCCGCCGGATCGACCGGGCGTCCCTTCGGGCGATTGCGCATGCCCTTCTTGCCGCGCAGTTGCGACAGGTCGACCACGGCGGTGTCGTTCATTTACAGCCTCGCTCGTTGTGCGCAGCGGGTGCCACGCAGTTATCATGATTCACGGCGGC
>JBDTJK010000400.1:0-3529 GCA_039935875.1 Casimicrobiaceae bacterium | reverse complement strand
ACTACTCGCGGCCGGCGACTCAATTCTCTCGGCGCGCCTGGACGACTGGTTGCGTTCACACGAGTCGACGATCACATGGCGAGTCAGCGACGTCGCGCCCGCTGAGGGTCCGGTCACTCATGACCGGCAAGAATTTAGTTCGTAGTTCCCTTCAGCCGGCTTTACTGTGCGCTCCGGGCTGGGACGCCATGGATGGCCGGCATAGCGCAAATGCAGAATGCACTATCGGCCATTGACCCCTTGCGCGCGCAGCGACACACTGCAGGCCATGGTGAAAAAATCTTCCTCTCCCTCGCTCGAGTCGACTCCGTCGGTTGTCGCGGGCTTTGAGCGTTCGCTCGATGAACTCGAGCAACTTGTGCAGAAAATGGAAAAAGGCGAGATGTCGCTGGATGAATCGCTGGGTGCCTACGAGCGCGGCGTGGCCTTGTATCGACAGTGCCAGACGGCGTTGCAGCAGGCCGAGCTTCGGGTTCAGTTGCTGAGCGACCTCGGCGATCCGGCCAGCGCGGTCGACTTCACGCCTGATGCCGACTGATGACGCAAGCGCGGTAGGGCAATCCTGCGACGCGGCATTCGCCGACTGGCGCGCGCGGATTGAAGTGGCGCTGTCGCGTGCGTTGCCCGACTCCGCGCAGCAGCCGCAACGATTAATCGCGGCAATGCGCTATGCGGCACTGGGCGAAGGCAAGCGCATGCGACCACTGCTGGTGTATGCGACCGGCAATGCGCTCGGCGCCGCAGTGCATTTACTGGACGCACCGGCGGTTGCAGTGGAGTTGGTGCATGCCTATTCGCTGGTGCACGACGATCTGCCCTCGATGGACGACGACGCGCTGCGGCGCGGGCGCGCGACCGTGCATGTCGCATTCGATGAGGCAACCGCGATTCTAGCCGGCGATGCGTTGCAGACACTGGCGTTTGACGTGCTGACAAAAGCCGACTGCGATGCGGAATTGCGCGTTGTGCTGATCGCCACGTTGACCGCAGCCAGCGGACCAGCTGGCATGTGCGGCGGACAGGCGCTGGATCTGAAAGCGACCGGCACAGTGCAAACGGTCGATCAGCTCGAACACATGCATGCGCTGAAAACTGGCGCATTGATTCGTGCGTCGGTGCGCATGGGCGCTCTGTGCGCGGGGGGCAATTCCACGACGCTGCAATTACTGGACGACTATTCGGCCGCGCTTGGGCTCGCATTCCAGATCCGCGACGATCTGCTCGATGTCGAGGGCAGTTCGGATGCGCTGGGGAAAACTGCCGGCAAGGATGCCGTGCAGTCGAAGTCAACTTATCCGTCGCTTCTCGGCATTGATCGATCGCGTGCGCTACTGAATGGGCTGGCTGATCGCATGCGTGCGACGTTGGTCCCTCTGGGTTCGGCTGCGGCGCAGCTGCTAGCCCTCGCGGAAATGGCGGTTTTACGAGATCGCTGAGTCAAGCGCGTTGTTAAAGAGTCGCAGGGCTGTCGTTCGTAATCTCGAAACGCGGCTCAGGCAGCGGCTGCGCGTGAGATGCGCAGCAGGCCATCCGTTGGTCGAATCGCCGCGCTATCGGGAAACACCGCACCATTCAAAATCGACTGCGGCACCTGCAAATGACTGGCGAGCAGGCCCTTGAACAGCGCGCGCATGTCAGTGGTCGCTTGCAGGTCGCGGTTGTCGTTGAGATCCTGCGGCGACATGCCCGGCCAGCGGCCAGCCACACGCCCTCCGGCGATCGCGCCGCCAGCGAGGAACGCGGTGCCGCCGACGCCGTGATCGGTGCCGCCGGTGCCATCGGGGCGTGCGGTGCGACCAAACTCAGTAACTACAACGACCGCTGTGCGCGCCCACGCGGAATCGCCCAACGCGTCGTGCAGGCTGCGCAACCCAGCATCCAGCTGTGCCAGCTTGATGTTCAAGGTCGCGGTTTCATTCGCGTGCGTGTCCCAGCCGGTATCTTCGACAAACGTCAGTTGAGGGCCATCGGGCTTTGCCATGAAGCGACCGGCGGCGGCCATCAGCCCCGGTAAAGCCGCACGCCCGCGCAACGCTTTTCCGCCATTGGCAGGCATGCCGGCCATCGCGGTTGCCGCATTGGGCTTCATGGACATTTGCCCGGTATCGATGAGTGGCTCGACGCCGCTCTCCGATTCCGCCACCGCGAGCTGAAATGCCTCGGCCAACTGCTTGTCTTCGGCATAGAGGGTGTCGAGGCGTTGCATCAGCGCAGGATCGGTGCCGACCGGCAGCGGTGGTGACCAACTGCTGATTCTTGCCGGGCCACGCATGATCAGCGGCATCGCATTGGCGATCGCCATGCCGTCTTCGCCACGCATCGCGGACACGCATCGATTCATCCAGCCATCGAGTGCGCCACGCGGACGAATGGTTCCGTTCTCGAGGCAATCCTGTGCGTCGAAATGCGATCGATTGCGGTACGGCGGCGCGATCGCAACCACTGGCAAGAATTGCTTGTTGCGATACAACTCCGACGCGTAGGACATCGCCGGATGAAGCGCAAAATTGCGATCCAGCGGCAGCGGCTTGGTCGCTTGGCCGCCGGGGCCGAATGCGAGCCCAGAGCGCATCGCGCCCCAAGCGCTGTCACCCATCGGTGGCAAGGCGTGCAGCCCGTCCAAGCCGCCACGCAGCATCAGCACCAATAAGCGCGAAGATGCAGCGCCTGAAGTGGAAACGCCACCGCCAGTACCGGTGCCTGCAAACACGAAGCGCGGAAACAATGTCAGCGCCAACGCGCTGGTGGCGAACCCTTTCAATACGTCACGACGGGTCGTCATCTCAGATTCTCCACTGGAAGTCGGGGCTGGCCAGCAGCACGGCAGTGGCCTGCTGCGGTGACTCGGCACGATGCACGGCCTGCGCCGTGGCGGCACGCAAGCGCACGCCAAGTGCCGCGCTTGCGATGGCATTGGGATCGGAGCCGCGCGGCGTGCGTGCGGCGATCATGTTTGCAGCTTGGATGCGCTTGAGAATCGGGTCGGGGCCGATCCAGGCATTCGCGGTGTCGGGAAATCCCGCCGGCGAGCGCGACCCGAACGGCGGTTGCCCCATCCCGGTCTGCATCATCGTCAACTTCAAACCCTTGCCATCGGTGGGCGCGGCAGTGGCGCGGACCGACGCAATCAAAAAATCCTCAGGCGTGCGAAATTTGCGCGCGTCCGGCGACCACACTTCGTCGCTGCGGATCATCGCGGTGTACAACGCAGTCAGGCTGCCGCCGCTGTCGAGATAGCGCTTGGCCATACGCTGCACGAGAGCCGGCGGCGGCTGGTCGGCCACGAAGTGTCTGGCCAGATTATACGCGAGATGCTTGGCAGTACCCGGGTTGATCGCCAGATCCGCCATGATTGCGCGACCTTGCTCGACCCCGCCTTCGGCGTAGGTCTTGCCCAGCACCTTGCGTGCACCCGGTTCGTGAATCTGCGGGCGGAACATGAACCAGCCGTCGGCGCCATCAGCGTCGTAACGCGGCATGCTCCAACCGGTGATCGCCTTTGCAAACTCGATCACATCTGCTTGCGTAT
>JBDTJK010000399.1:0-2868 GCA_039935875.1 Casimicrobiaceae bacterium | reverse complement strand
ACGCCGCAGATCGAAGTGGCATTCGACATCGACGCCAATGGCATCCTGCACGTGTCGGCGAAGGACAAGGCGACCGGCAAGGAAAACAAGATCACCATCAAGGCCAACTCGGGATTGTCCGAAGCCGAGATCCAGACGATGGTCAAGGACGCGGAGACGCACGCCGAGGACGATCGCAAGCTGATGGAAGCGGTGCAGTCGCGCAATGCGCTGGATGCGCTGGTGCACAGCGTGAAGAAGTCGATGACCGAACACGGCGACAAGGTCGACGCCGCGGAACGTTCGAAGATCGAATCCGCGATCAATGATGCCGAGTCGGGACTCAAGGACAAGGAAGCGACCAAGGTGGCGCTTGACGCCAAGGCAGAGGCACTGGGCAAGGCGTCGCAGAAGCTCGGCGAAGTGATGTATGCGCAGGCGCAGGCGGCTGCTGGCGGCGCTGAAGGCGCGGCGGCGGGCGGCGCAGGCGCCGGTGGCGCGGGCCCGGGTCCGTCGGCGAAGGATGACGAGAAGGTCGTCGATGCCGAATTCACTGAAGTCAAGGACCGCTAACGACAGCGCGCGCCTGTGCGCGTAACCTGCGCGGACTAAAGCCAACCGGCCGGACCGGGCGTCGCAATGCGGCGTCCGCTCCGGCCTCGGCAAGTGCCGGCAGTGGCGTTACCCGCGCGTGGAGCGAACTGGGTCGCACACGGCGGAGCAGACGCGGGGGCCGGCGCGGGGAGCGCGGGCATTCGCAAGGATCGTGCAGTAAAGGATTGCTTTTCCCGTCGGGAAAAGTCCCAGCAAGGGGAAACACGCAAATGTCGTTGAACGACCCGATGCGCCTTCGCGCGCAATGACCATGGCCAAGCGCGACTATTACTCGGTGCTGGGCGTCAACCGTGATGCGCCCGAAGAGGACATCAAGAAGTCCTATCGCCGCATGGCGATGAAATTCCATCCGGATCGCAATTCGACGGACAAGGACTCCGAGGAGAAATTCAAGGAGTGCAAGGAAGCGTACGAGGTGCTGACCGACGCGCGCAAGCGCGCGGCATACGACCAGTTCGGTCACGCCGGCGTCGACCAGGCGGCGGCGTTCGGCGCCGGTGCACGCGGGGGCGAGGGTTTCGGGGGCTTCGCCGATGCGTTCGGCGACATCTTCGGCGAGATCTTCGGGCAGCAGCGCGGCGGCGGTGGTCGCGCTGGCAACGGCGTCTACCGCGGCGCCGACCTGCGCTACAACCTCGAGCTGTCGCTGGAGGACGCGGCGCGCGGGACTGACGCCAAGATCCGCATCCCGACGCTCGAGCAGTGCGCGACGTGCAAGGGCAGCGGCGCCAAGCCCGGCACGCAACCGAAGCAATGCCCGACCTGCAATGGCCGCGGCGAAGTACGCGTGTCGCAGGGATTCTTCTCGTTGCAGCAGACCTGCCCGCAATGCCACGGCAGCGGCAAAATCATCCCGGAACCCTGCGTGACCTGCGAAGGCGCGGGCCGCGTACGCAAGCACAAGACGCTGTCGGTAAAAATTCCGCCGGGTGTCGACCAGGACGACCGGATCCGACTGTCAAGCGAAGGCGAGGCCGGCGTCAACGGCGGTCCGGCGGGCGACCTCTACGTCGTCGTCAACCTGAAGCCGCATTCGATGTTCCAGCGCGATGGCGCCGACCTGCATTGCGAACTGCCGATCAGCTTCGCCACCGCAGCGCTCGGCGGCGAACTGGAGATTCCGACGCTCGACGGCCACGCCAAGATCAAGATTCCGGCGGAAACACAGACGGGCCAGGTGTTCCGGCTGAAGAACAAGGGCATACGCCCTGTGCGCGGGTCGGTGACTGGCGACCTTTATTGCCATGTGTCGACCGAGACCCCGGTCAAGCTGACCACGCGACAGAAAGACCTGTTGCGCGAGTTCGAGGAAATCACGCAGCTCGACCCGGGCGCGCACAGTCCGCGCGCGAAGAACTTCTTCGACAAGGTCAAGGAATTCTTCGGGCAGTAGCGCAGCCGCTACACGTAGCCGCACGCACCGATCGCAGCGCCGACGCCGAGCAGCAGCAGCGGATGGACGCGCGTGAAAGTCACCGCGGCGGCAGTGACCAGCGTCAGCGCGTACGCGACGCTGGTATGGTCGGTGGTGCGCATCAGCACGAATCCGGACGCGACGATCAGTCCCACGGTGACCGGCACCAGCCCGCGCTGGATCGCGAGCTTCAGCGGCGCATCGCGATAACGATCCGACACGTGTGCGACGCAGTAGGCGAGCACCGATGAAGGCGCGCACATCGACAGCATCGCAATGACGCCGCCGGCGATCCCCGCAACCTTCCAGCCGATCAGACTCACCACCAGCACGTTGGGCCCGGGAGCGGCCTGCGACAACGCGAACATCTGCGTGAACTCGGTGCTGGTCAGCCAGTGGTGCACGTCGACGACGCGCCGGTGGATGTCCGGCAGCGTCGCGTTGGCGCCGCCGAATGACAGCAGCGACAGCACCAGGAACTGCGACGCGAGCTCCAGCAATACCGATGGATTCATCGTGCGCGCCGCGACCAGGCGATCGCGATCGAAATCGGCACCATGGCGCCCAGCACCCATAGCAGCGGAAGGCGCGCGAGTGCGATCGCCGCGAACGCGACCAGGGCGATGGACAGCATCACGACATCCTTGCGTACGCTGCGCGCCATCTTGAGGCCCATCGCCAGCACCAGCCCCGAAGCGCCCGCGGCGACACCGTTGAATGCATGGCGCACGATGTCCAGGTCCGAAAAGTGCGCATAGATGGTGGCCAGCACCATCACGATGACCATAGGCATTATCATCAGGCCGAAAAACGCCGCGAACGCGCCCCGCTTCCCCTGGAAGCGGCGTCCGACGAGGACT
>JBDTJK010000398.1:0-8914 GCA_039935875.1 Casimicrobiaceae bacterium | reverse complement strand
GGCGTGGGCGCACGACGACGTGCAGCCGGACATCACGATCCTGTTCGACGTGCCGCCGGAGGTATCGCGCGCGCGGCTGGCGAACGCGTCGCAGCGGGGTCGGGAACTCGATCGCTTCGAGCGCGAGAAGGACGATTTCGTCGTGCGCGTGCGCGACGCTTATCACGCACTCGCGCAGGCGGCGCCGCAGCGTTTTCGCATCGTCGATTCGTCGCAGCCGCTGGCGGCGGTGCGCGAACAGCTTGTGTCGATTGTCGCCGCGCTGTGAACGCGGCACGCGATACCGCGGATGACGGGCAACGCGACGAAGGCAGGGCGGTCGCGCCGACGAATACCGGGTTGCTGCCGTGGACGCTTCCGCTGTTGCAGCGGCTGCTTGCCTCGCGTGCGAGCTTGCCGCACGCGATGATGATCACCGGCGCGGCCGGCATCGGCAAGCGCAGCATTGCCATGCACATGGCGCAGGCCCTGTTGTGCGAAGCCCCGCGCGACGACGGGTTGGCGTGCAGCCGTTGCCCCAGCTGCGGCTATTTCGCCGCGGGCCAGCATCCGGACCTGCGCGTGCTCGAGCCGCTGAAGATCGATGACGATGGCGACGTCAAGCGCCTCGACGCGATCCCCGTCGAACAGGTGCGCGAGCTGCGCGACCTGGTTGAACTGACGACGCATCGGGGCGGCAACAAGGTTGGCGTCATCGTGCCTGCCGAGCGGATGAACACTGCTGCGGCCAATGCGTTGCTGAAGACACTGGAAGAGCCGCCTGCAGGCACCTACCTGCTGCTGGTCGCGCACCAGCCGGGGAGGCTGCCGGCGACGATCACCAGCCGCTGCCGCCGCATTCCCGTGCAGCCGCCCGACCGCGAGGCGGCCCGCCGCTGGCTCGCGGAGCAGGGCGTCGACAATGCCACGGCGATCCTCGCGCAGGCGAATGGCGCGCCGCTGGCGGCACTCGGCCTCGCCGATCCGGCGGCACAGGCCGAGCGCGCCGTATGGCTGGCGGCGCTTGCCGAGCCGCGCACGCTGTCGCCGACGTTGCTGTCGGCGCGCATCGATGCCGGTGCACGCGAATTGCGCAAGGATCGCCTTGCGGATGCGATCGACTGGCTGATCGCGTGGACGACCGATCTCGCGCGGGTGGCGGCCGGAGCGCCTGCCGTCGTCAACCCCGACCGCGCGGGAGCACTCGAACCCTTGGCAGCGCGGGTGGCCCGTATTTCGCTTTCCCGCTATCATCGTGAGCTATTGCGCCAGCGCGCGCGCATCGCACACCCGCTTACGCCGCGACTCGCCGTCGAGGCGTTGTTGATCGATTACCGGGCATTGTTCGACCATGGCAGATAAAAACGCAGCATCCGCCGCCGCCCGTCCCGGCGTGCTGTCGCTCAATATCCGCGAAAAAGCGGCACTCTTCGCCGCCTATATGCCGTTCCTCAAGGGCGGAGGCATCTTCATCCCGACCTCGCGCGCCTACACACTGGGCGAAGAGGTGTTCATGCTGTTGTCGCTGATGGACGACCCCAACCGCATTGCCGTGCAAGGCAAGGTCGTGTGGGTGACCCCCGAAGGCGTGCAGGGCAACCGCACGCAGGGCATCGGCGTGCAGTTCACCCTCGACGACACGGGCGCCGCCGCACGCGCAACGATCGAACGCATCCTCGGCGAATCGCTGGCGTCGTCGCGCACCACGCACACGATGTGACGTTCGTCGATTCGCACTGCCATCTCGATTTCGAGGATTTCGACGGCGAGGTTCCGCGCATACTCGACTCGATGCGGGCCGCCGGGGTCACGCACGCGCTGTGCATCAGCGTCGACCTGAAGGACTTTCCGCGGGTGCACGCGCTGGCCTGCGCGCACGCCAACCTGTACGCATCGGTCGGCACCCATCCGGACTACGAGGACACCGAAGAGCCGAGCGTCGAGCGACTATGCACGCTGGCCGGGCTGCCCAACGTCGTGGCGATCGGCGAGACCGGGCTTGATTACTTCCGCCTGCAGGGCGACCTCGAGTGGCAGCGGAACCGCTTTCGCACGCATATCCGCGCCGCGCGCGAGGCAGCGAGGCCGCTGGTGATCCACACGCGTGCCGCCGCGGAGGACACGCTGCGTATCATGCGCGACGAGCGTGCCGATGAGGCGCGCGGTGTCATGCACTGCTTCACCGAGTCCTGGGATGTCGCGCAGCGCGCCATCGACCTGGGCTTCTACATTTCGTTTTCGGGCATCGTCACGTTCAAGAACGCACTTGCGCTGAAAGACGTCGCACGCCGCCTGCCGCTCGAGCGCATGCTGATCGAGACCGACAGCCCGTACCTCGCGCCGGTGCCATTCCGCGGCAAGCGCAACGAGCCGACCTATGTGCCGCATGTCGCGCGGGAGATTGCGCGCCTGCGCGACGTGCCCGTCGATGCGATCGCGCGCGCGACTACCGCCAACTTCTTCAACCTGTTCGGAATCGACCCCCATGCGCATTGACCGGATGATCGCACTTACGCTGTGTGCCGCGTTGCTGGCCGCCGTGCCGCTGGCGCAGGCGGCGCTGCTCGACGATTTCATGATTGCCGTCAGCAACGACCGCGGCGACTCGGTGCGCACGATGCTGGCGCAGGGCGTCGATCCCGACAGCGTCGATGCCAACGGAGACCCGGCGCTGGCGATCGCGGCGCGCGCGGGCAACGCCGACGCCACCGCGGCACTGCTTGCAGCCAAGGCAAAAGTGGACGCGGTCAACCGCTATGGGGACACGCCACTGATGCTTGCCGCGCTGAACGGCCATCTCGAAGTCGCCAAGGCGCTGCGCGCTGCAGGCGCCAACGTCAATCCGGGCGGCTGGACCCCACTCGCCTATGCGGCCACTGGCGGTCACGACGAGATGCTGCGCTGGCTGCTGGCGCAGGGTGCTGCGATCAATGCGGCGTCGCCCAACGGCACCACGGCGCTGATGATGGCCGCGCGCGAAAACCGTTATGGCTCGGCGCTGCTGCTGATCGAGCGCGGTGCGGACGTCAACGCGCGCAACCAGGGCGGAATGTCCGCACTGGACTTCGCCTTGCGCAACAACGACTCGCGCCTAGTCGCGCACCTGAAGGCCGCGGGCGCGCGCCCCCAGTAGGCGATGCGCACGCGCGGCAACCGCTGCTTGCGCTGGAGATTTTAGCGCGCTGCGCGCTCGACAAGTGCCATGCGCAGCGCGCGCAGTGCGCCGTCCCAGTCGCCGAACGACGGCTGGCGGAACACCCGCAGGTTCCGATACCAGCCCGGCTGCGCCGGGTCGCTGCCCCAGCGCCAGCAATTTTCGAAGCGGTCGAGCATCCACACCGGCGTGCCGATCGCCCCGGCGCAATGCACGATCGACGTGTCGACGCAGATCACGAGATCGAGATGGGCGATCAGCGCCGCGGTTTGCGCATAGTCGGTGAGGTCGTGCGTCCAGTCGACGACAGTGCCACCTAACGCAGCCGCGTCCTCGGCCGCCATGTCCTTCTGCAGCGCGACGAACGTCACTGACGGAACATCAAGCAGCGCAACGAAGCGTGCCGCGGTGAGCGAACGCCTGGCATCCACGCGCCGGGCATCGCTGTCGGCGCGACGCGCGTTGCCGCTCCAGCAGATTCCGACCTTGAGTCCGCGCAACGGCGCAACGCGAGCGGCCCAATGCCGCATGGCGTCTGCCGGCGGCGCGAGATAGGCATCGAGCGGTGCAAAGGCGGAATTCCCCAGCCCGAGCAGGTTCGGCAATTCGCTGATCCGGCATGTTGCTGCGACGGCGTGCGCGCCGGCGTCGCGGTCAACGACCTCGATGCCCGGCAGCGATGCCAGCAATGACTTGAGTGACGCGAAGTAACCGTCGCAGAACAGCAACAGGCGCGGTACGCGTGCGCGTGCCAGCGGCAGGAAGCGCGCGAATTGCAGCACGTCGCCCAGTCCCTGGTCGGGGTCGACCAGCAGTGCGCCGTGCCCAAGCGTGCCGCCGTCCCACGCCGGGACGCCAATGCGTTGCGATGGGTCTTCGACGCCCGCGGCGCCCTGCGCATAAAGGGGCCACGCTTCGTCGCCTTGACGCTGCTTCAAGAGCACGGTCGCCAGCCCGAAACGGGCGTCGGCATCGTCGCCTGCGAGTGCCAGCGCCGTTCGGAATCCGGTCTGCGCAGCGTCGAGGTCGCCGCTCCATTCGTCGACGAGCGCAAGGTTGCGGTGCGTCGGCGCATGGCGCGGCTCGAGTTCGCGACAGCGCAGCAACGCGGCGCGCGCAGCGGCAGTGTCCAACGCCAGCATCTGCAGTTGTCCGAGCTTGAACCACGCAGCCGCATGCTGCGGATGTTCGCGCGTGGCCTGCGCGGCGATCTCGATGGCTTCAACCGATCGGGACTCCTGCACCAGCAGGTCGCACAGGTTCGCGAGCGCAGGCACGAAGCGCGGCGACACCGCCAGCGCGCGACGCAATGCGTTTTCCGCCTCGGCGGGATGCGCAAGCGCGACATGCGCGAGGCCGAGTGCGTTCCACGCTTCGGGCTCCAGCGGAAATTGCGCCGTCGCGTCGCCCAGCACTGCACACGCTGCAGCCGCATCGCCCGAGAGCAGCAGTCCGATGCCGAGCGGTGCAAGCAGCGGCGTGCCTGCAATCGACGCCGCGAACGGCTGCAACGCCGACACCGCGTCCTGGGCGCGGCCGAGCCGTATCAGCGACCAGCCGAGCATCGCCATGCGTCCGGGACGCGCGCCGAAGCGGCCGATGGCGTCACGTATGTGCGCTTCGGCAAGCGCGTAGTCGCCGCGTGCGAACGCCGCGTTCGCCGCGGCGTCGACGGCGCGTGCGTCCGCACTGGCAATGCCAGGCGCGCAATCGCTCACTGGAAGTCCACCATTGGAACCCTGTGCATCCGGCATTCTCCGCCCGTTACGTGCGCGATCCGGTGCCGGTGGGAAGACCATGCACCGACAGCCGCGGATCGAGTTCCCCTGCGGATTCCCGGGCACCATCGTCGATGACGTCGGACACGCTCGCGTCGGGCTGGTCGACGATCGACGACTCGTCGGCATCCTCGCCGAGGAACCCGCCGCTCTGGTGGGCCCACAGCCGGGCGTAAAGGCCCCCGTGCGCGAGCAGGCTGCGATGATCGCCCTGTTCGACGATGCGACCGCGATCGAGCACCACCAGCCGGTCCATCGCGGCGATCGTCGACAATCGATGCGCAATCGCGACGACGGTCTTGCCTTGCATCAGACGATACAGGCTCTGCTGGATGGCCGCCTCGACTTCCGAGTCGAGCGCGCTGGTGGCTTCGTCGAGCAGCAGGATCGGCGCGTCCTTCAGCATCACGCGAGCGATTGCGATGCGCTGCCGCTGTCCGCCCGACAGCTTGACGCCACGCTCGCCGACGTGCGCGGCGTAGCCCGTGCGCTGGCTCGGATCGCTGAGGCCGGCGATGAACTCGTCGGCTTCAGCCCGGTGCGCCGCGGCGATCATGTCGGCGTCGCTGGCGTCCGGGCGGCCATAGACGATGTTATCGCGCACCGAGCGGTGCAAAAGCGATGTGTCCTGCGTGACCATGCCGATCTGCGCGCGCAGGCTGTCCTGAGTCACGCGCGCGATGTCCTGGCCGTCGATCAGGATGCGTCCCTGCTCGACATCGTAGAAGCGCAACAACAGGTTGACGATGGTCGACTTGCCGGCGCCGGAACGCCCGACCAGGCCGATCTTCTCGCCGGCGCCGATCGCAAGGTCGAGGCCGTCGATCACGCGATTTCCACCACCGTACGCGAAGTGGACGCCTTCGAACACAATGTCGCCCCGCGTGACGACAAGTGGCGTCGCGCGCGGCGCGTCGAGAACCTTGTGCGGGCGCGCGATCGTGTTGAGCCCGTCCTGCACCGTCCCGATGTGCTCGAACAGCGCGGCCATCTCCCACATCACCCAGTGCGAAATGCCATTCAGGCGCAGCGCCATCGCCGTCGCTGCGGCGACGGCACCGATGCCCACCTGTGCGCCCATCCACAGCCACAGCGTGGCCCCGGCGGTTGCCGCAACCAGCGCCATGCTCAGCACGTGGTTGACGATCTCGAACCCGGTGACCAGCCGCATCTGTGCATTCACCGTAGCGAGGAACTCCTGCATCGCCGAGCGCGCGAACGACGCTTCGCGCCGTGCATGCGAGAACAGCTTGACGGTGGCGATATTGGTGTACGCGTCGGCGATGCGTCCGGTCATCAGCGAGCGCGCATCCGCCTGCGCCCGCGCAATGCGTCCGAGGCGCGGCACGAAATAGTGCAGCGCGCCCAGGTAGAGGACGGCCCACGCGACAAACGGTACCAGCAGCCGAAGATCGAAATGCCCGAGCACGGCAAGCATCGTCACGAAGTAGATGACGACGAACACCAGCAGCTCGGCGACGATCAGCCAGGTGTCGCGCACCGCGAGCGCGGTCTGCATCACCTTGGCGGCGATGCGACCGGCGAATTCGTCCTGGAAGAAGTTCATGCTCTGCGCGAGCATCAGGCGGTGGAAGTTCCAGCGCAGCAGCATCGGGAAATTGCCGGCCAGCGCCTGCTGCTTGACCATCGACTGCAGTGCCACCAGCAGGACGCTTGCGGCCAACACGCCGGCAAGCAGCATCAACCGCGTGCCTTCGCGCGCCCACAGCTGCGCCGGCGCGACTTTGGCGAGCCAGTCGACGATGCTGCCCATCATGCTGAACAGCAGCGCCTCGAATGCGCCGATCACTGCCGTCAGCAGCGTGGTGGCCAGCAGCAGGCGGCGCAATCCCTGCGAGCACCACCAGACGAAGGCAAAGAAGCCGCGCGGTGGCGCCGTCGGGAGTGCCTCGGGGTAGGGATCGACCATCCGTTCGAAAAAACCAAGCACGCGGGATCTCCGGTGTGTGATTCGAGGGTGCCGGCAGCGGACGGGTGGACCGCGGCAGGCGGCAAACCGGACGCCAAGCCGGCCTTCGCGGCACACAGACTAGCGGCTTCGCGGGGTGACGCGAAAGCATGTGCGACGAGCGCCGCCGGGCGACGACCAATGCACGCCAGCGGCGTGCGAACGACGGCGTGGCTACTGCGTCATGTCGACATGTGCCAGCGTCGCGGCCAGCGACAGCGTGCTGTCGGCCACCGGCACCGCATCCATCGGCGCCGCGCGGGCCGGGGCTGCGGCAGGCAGTACCCCAAGCAGACGCCGGGCGCCGTCGAAGCGCTTGCGCCAATAGGCGTCGTCGAGGGACGCGATGCGAACCTCGCTGCCGGTGGATGGCGCGTGCACGAAGCGGTTGTCGCCGAGGTATATGCCGACGTGCGAATTGACGAGGTGCCGCGTGTTGAAGAAGACGAGGTCGCCTGGGACGAGATCGACACGCGTCACGCGCACCCCGACCCGCCCCATCTGCGCCGAGGTGCGCGGCAGCGCGATACCGGTCGTCTGCGAAAATACATAGCGAACGAGGCCGCTGCAGTCGACGCCGCTGGCGGGGTTTTCACCGCCCAGATGGTAATCGACGCCGATCAGCGATAGCGCGAAGATCGCCACGTCCTGCGCCTTGTGCAGCAACGCTTTCGGCAGTGGCGCCGCGGGGACTGCCGCCGGGGCAACGTGCGCCTTCGCGAGCAGCGTGGCGTGCGCGCCCGTGCAGGCGCACAACGTGAACAGCACGGCGGCGCGCACGCCCCGCAACATGAATTCCAGGCTCATCGCCGTATTGTCGCTGATTTTCGAACAGGATCAAGGCCCTGGCTTTGCAGCACCGCGTTTTGGCGCTGTGGGTGTGGCGGCGGCGCGTCGCCGCCGGGCCGCCATCGGAGCGGCGACCAGCGGCCGCGTCAGCTCGATGCGGTCGCCGTCGGCCAGCACCGTAGTCGCCTCTACCGCGTGGCCGAAGATCGCCCATTCCAGCCCCAGCGCGCCAAGCTGCCGGCGCTGGACGATGCCGGAGCGGCGTACGGCATCGGCCACGCACGCACCGTGGTCGAGCCGCACGACGACGATCTCCTCGATCCCGGGTGCGGCGTAGGCGACGGCCACCTCGATGCTCATCGCATGCCGTAGACCGACTGCGCGCGGCGCACGAAGGAATCGATGAAGGTGTTGGCGATGTGGTTGAACACCGGGCCGATCACGCGATCGAGCAGCGCCGTCGCGAATTCGTAGCAAAGCTCGAGCTCCACCTTCGCCGCGTGGTCGGCCAGCGCCCGGAACAGCCATTCGCCCTGCAATTTGCGAAAAGGGCCGTCCTTCAGCGCGATGACGATGGACTGCGGACGACGGTGGGCATTGCGGGTGGTGAAGTGCGCGCGCACGCCATGGTAGTCGATGTCGATGCGTGCCGTCATCGAATCCTCGCCGCTGGAGAGCACTTCAGTGGCCGCACACCACGGCAGGAACTGCGGGTACGCCGCGACGTCGGCGACCAGCGCAAACATCTCGTCCGCGCTGTATGCGACCAGCACCGATCGCGTCACGCGCTGCATCGGCAGAGTGTAATTGCTAGAATCGGCGCCATCATGAGCATTGTCGAGAATCGCAAGGCCTTCCACGACTATTTTATCGAGGAACGCTTCGAGGCCGGATTGGCCCTCGAAGGCTGGGAGGTCAAGTCTATCCGCGCAGGGCGCGCACAACTCAAGGAGGCGTACGTCGTCGTCAAGAAGGGCGAGCTGCTGCTGATCGGTGCGCATGTTTCGCCGCTGTCCACCGCCTCGACGCATGTGCAGGCCGATCCTACGCGAACGCGCAAGCTGCTGATGCATCGCGAGGAGATCAACCGGCTGATCGGCAAGGTCGAGCGTGCGGGGTTCACCTTGACGCCGATCGACCTGCACTACAAGTCCGGACGCATCAAGCTCGAGATCGGCCTTGCCAAGGGCAAGAAGCAGCACGACAAGCGCGCCACGGAGCGCGAGCGCGAATGGACGCGCGAGC
>JBDTJK010000397.1:0-4914 GCA_039935875.1 Casimicrobiaceae bacterium | reverse complement strand
GCGGCGCAATCGCGCGGCAACAGAGGAACTGGCTGGTCAGGTTGATGCGCAGCACGCGCTCCCATTCCTCGATCGGATAGTCGATCGTCGGCGCGTTGTGCCCGGCGATGCCGGCATTGTTGACGAGCACGTCGATGCGGCCGAGCCGCTGCATCGATTCGCGCGTCGCGCGTTCGACATCCGCGGGATTCGACACGTCGACATGCGACGGGCTGTCCAGGTCCCAGATATCCACCTGCGCGCCGGACGCGCGCAGCCGCGCGACGATGGCTGCGCCGATGCCTTGCATGCCGCCGGTGACGACTGCGTTCCTGCCTGCGAAGTCAAGTGTGTTCATGGGTGAAAATGCTGCGCGCCAGCGCCGCTTAAGTCAATGTCGATGATAGGCAATATGGCTGTCTTTGCAGCGCCCGCGCAAGCACGCGCAATCGACCTTGCGATCGACTACGCAGTGGCCGCGAACTTCCCGGACTGGTAGTCGTGTACCGCCTGCTGGATCTCGCTTTCGGTATTCATCACGAACGGACCGTATTGCGCGATCGACTCGTTGAGCGGCTTGCCGGCGATCAACAGCACGCGTGACGCCTCGGTCGCGGCCAGCGTCACGCCGTCGCTCGACTCGCTGTTCGCGAGGATCGCCATCCGCTGCAGCGGAACCGCCGTCTCGCCGATGCGCACGCTGCCCCGAAAGACATAGACGAACGCGTTGTGCGACGCCGGCAGCGCCTGTGAAAAGCTCGCACCCGCCGGCAACTCGAGATCGAGGTACAACGGCTCGGTGACCTCCCGCTGCATCGCGCCGTCGACACCGTGGCTGCGCCCGGCGATTGCGCGCACGCGCACGCCTTCGGCGGTGACGAACTCGGGAATCTCGGCGCTCTGGATGTCGCGATACCACGGCGCACGCATCTTGTCCTTGGCGCCGAGGTTCAGCCACAACTGGAATCCCTCCATGCGGCCATCCTGCTGTTCGGGCAGCTCGGAATGAATTACGCCGCGTCCTGCCGTCATCCATTGCACGCCGCCGTTGGACAGCAGGCCCTCGTGGCCGGCGCTGTCTCGATGGCGCATCTGGCCGGCGATCATGTAGGTCACCGTCTCGAAGCCGCGATGCGGATGATTCGGAAAGCCGCCGATGTAGTCCTGCGGGTCGTCGGTACCGAATGCGTCCAGCATCAGGTACGGGTCGAGACGCCGCTGCAGCGGCTGCGTCAGCACGCGCGTCAGCTTGACGCCTGCGCCGTCGGATGTCGGCTGGCCGGCGATCAAGCGCTCGACGGCACGCGGATGGTTGACCACGTCCTGTTGAATCGGTTGCTTCGTGGTGTTCATTCCAGTCTCCTTTTCATCATTCGTGGTGCTCAAGTTGCCGCCGGTGCTTTCCGCAAGTCGCGGCTGAAAGCACACGCGACACTCGCCATTGGCCGATTTTCCCATTTCCGCGCGCTGCGCTGGTGCGCCGGCATGAACAGCGCGGCCACTCCACGGTTGAACAAGTTCGATTCAGCCAATATAATTGTTGCTTGAACGATTAATAAGCCATCTACATGGGTTTATTTGTTCCATTTGGGCAACAATCTACATTGACGTACTTAGTTCTGCAGCCAATGCCGAGCCGATGAACATCGAACCCAATGACCTGCTGGTATTCGCCCGCGTGGTCGACACGGGGAGCTTCTCGGCCGCAGCGTTGCAGCTCGGACTGCCCAAATCCAGCGTATCGCGTCGCATCGCGGCACTGGAAACGCAGCTCGGCGAACGCCTTCTGCTGCGTACCACGCGCAAGCTCACCGTCACCGACTTCGGATACGCGGTGCTCGAGCATGCGCGGCATGTCGCCGACGAAGTCGCGGCCACCACGTCGTTGGCGCAGAGCCTTCACGTCGAGCCGGGCGGACGCTTGCGCGTGTCGATGCCCGGCGACATGGCGAACGTCGTGCTTGCGCCGTTCCTGGCGGCATTCGCGATCGAGCATCCGGCAATCGCGCTGGAGATCGACCTTTCGGCGCGATTTGTCGACCTGATCGGTGAAAACTTCGACGTCGCGATACGCATGGGCGATTTGCGCGACGATGCGTCACTCGCTGCGCGCAGGATCGCGGGATTCAGCAATAGCCTGTACGCGGCGCCCGCCTATCTCGCCGCACGCGGCGCGCCGGAAACGCCGCAGGCGTTGCTGCGACACGACACATTGCGCGTGCTCGCGCGCGGCGGCGAACCCATGGCATGGGTGCTCGCACGCGATGGCGAACGCTGGAAGGGGGTGCCACCGGGCCACGTGACCGCCAACTCCCCCGAGCTGCTGATGCGAATGGCCATCGCAGGCGCGGGCATTGCCATCGTCAACGACCATTTCGCGCTGCCCTACCAGCAGCGCGGCGAACTCGTGCCGGTGTTGCCCGGATGGCGGCCGCCAGCCGTCAGCGCATGGGCGGTGTTTCCGGCGCGCAAGTTGATGCCGGCGCGCACGCGCGTGTTCATCGACGCATTGGCGGCGCGCTTTAGGGGACCCGAGTGCCGGGCGGCGGAAGCGTCGTTGCGAAAGGCCCGCGCCGCAATCGCGCCGCGGCCGAAGGCCCACTAAACGAGCGGCGCCTCGATGAGGCAGCCGAATTCGCGCGCGAAGTCGACCGACACGCGTGCGTGCACCGCGCCCTGCTCGTCGTAGAAGCGCTGCGTTCCCGCGCAGGTGAACACGCCTTCGTGCCACACGTTCGGATGGATGTAGAGGCCACGCGTGCCGTCGAAGCGGAAGCACACGAACTTCTCGGGCGTGACGTCGTCGCCGGGCAGCGCCAGCGGCACCATGAACGGGGCGTTGTCGAGCGGAAAGAACAGCTGTCCGCCGTCAGGATGGTAGTTGCAGTGCCACAAGAGCATCTGCAATGGCGCACGCGCATGCGTGTCATCGGCATGCGTGGGCTCGCCGGCATAGGCCAGGATGTAGTGACCGCCGACCGCTTCGTTGCTTCCATACAGGATGTCGCCACGCCACTGGCTGACGAATACTCCCGTAGTGGTGCCGCCTTCGTCGCCTGAATCGTCGTCGACCTCGCGCCACCCGTGTGCAGGCCAGCGGGTGATCTCGACCTTGCACTGCGCACGATCCTCCACCAGCACCCCGTATCCGCGCAACGACTCCGCAGTGGCGTCGACGACGGGCATGCGCACGCGGCGCAGGCCCGCCGGCAGCGCAGGATTCAGGTAGTCGGGTGCGGTTGCCATGGTTGCCGCGAGAGTATCCCCGAAGTGACGAGCGCAGCGCAACTGCAGAATCTGCGGTACGGTGGCTTGGGCTGGCGCGGCGCCGGCAACTGCATCTTCATCCGTATGCAAGCCTGTACGCGAGGTCCGCGAGAAACGCACGCTGTCCTGGCAACATGCGCTCGAAAGCTTCGGTGATGGTGAACCATTGCGCACGGTCGACCTCGGGAAATTCCCGTTGCGCACCCGAGCGCGGCGGCCACTCCATCGAGAACGTATTGCTCTGTATACGGACAGCGTCGATGTCCTGCTCCACCGCCCATGCATGGACAATCTTGCCGCTTTTCTGCCGCAACGGTGCGAGTGTGATCGTCGCTTCCCCGATCGTCACACCGGTTTCCTCGCGAAATTCGCGCCGGGCAGCCTGCTGCAAGTCCTCGCCCTGCTCCACAATTCCCTTGGCGATCCCCCACGATCCAAGGTCGCGGTTCTGCCACAACGGTCCGCCCGGATGCACCAGGAGCACTTGCAGCACGCCTGCGCGATATCGATACGGAAGGATGCCGGCGCTGATGATCATGGATTCAAAGCGCGAATGCCGATAATGTTGCTCCAGCCGCGGCCGGCAGCTCGGCCCATCCCGCCGCCATGGCACTCATGACGCCGCAAGCTCGCGCAGGATCGCAATCGCGCTGGCAAACAGCGCCTCGTCGTGGCCGGCGGGATAAGGCATCTGAAAGCCATTGCGCAGTGAGCGCAGGCGCTCACGCCGTCCGCGCGCGAGTTCCCTGCTCGCTGACCGGAATGCCGGCGTCGCTGGGCCCACACGTCGTGTGCATGGATTACAGCGCCGGCAAGGGTTGCGCGGGGGTCGCTTATCGCTGGGACGGCAAGTCGGTGCCTGGGGGCGGCGAACTTCACGTCGACGTAGAACGTCAGCGCAGCCGCCGCACGGTGCCATTCGGCATCAAAACTTCACCTGGCTTGCGGCCGGCGGGACACGGCCCCATCCACCGCGCATCGGTCGTAACCTTTGCCGGACCGCGCGATTCGGTGATCGTGTAGGCGACATTGAAATCGCCGACGGCCGTTCCGGTCGTATCGGCCCCGTCGCAAGATTTGGTGAACGAGTAACCGCCGGTCACCTTGCGTACCGTCGGCAAGCAGCCGGTGCGCGAGTTGAATATCGAATGCGCCGCGTCGGTCGCGGCATCGAGGCACGGGTAGCGCGTCAGCGTCGAACCGTTCGGCAGGTGCGATGCGAGCTGCCACCAGCCGGGCTTGCGCGCAGGCGCTGCGATCTGCGCGAATGCGCTGGCAACCAGCAGCGCAGCCGTCACGCCGACCGACACGGCAATCAGTCCTGGCGAACGTCCTGCGCGCTGCATGGGCGAGTCTCCAGCATCCGGCGAAAGACGATACGTTCGCGCACGACGCGACCCCGCGTCAAGTCCCGCTCGTCTCGCACGCCTCGCGTCGATGTTCGCTATGATGCGCCAACCCTCGTTCCATGCTGCCAATCGTTCAATGCCATCACCTTCCTCACTGACTGCGTTCCCGATCAACTCGCGCTGGCCTGCCGCTCATCCCGATCGCATCCAACTCTATTCTTTTCCGACGCCGAACGGCGTCAAGGTCTCGATCGCACTCGAAGAGCTCGAGCTGCCGTACGAATCGCACACGATCGACATCGGCAAGAACGAAACGTGG
>JBDTJK010000396.1:0-2640 GCA_039935875.1 Casimicrobiaceae bacterium | reverse complement strand
AATGCCCTTGGCTCCGAGACTGACTGTCACCACGCCATCGAGTCCCTGTTCGGCCGATGGCATGAACACACCAATGCTTTTCGACAGCGCCGCTTTCACTTTCGGATTGAGTACAAGTTGACCGATGTGCGGCGAGCCGATTTCCTCTTCGCCTTCGGCAATCAGCACCAGATTCACCGGCATCGTCTTGTGCGCATCACGGATCGCATGCAGCGCGGCAATGAACGCAGACTCCGGTCCTTTCTGATTGACCGCGCCGCGCCCCATCACAACCTTGCCAACACCGGGCTTGTCGACGATGCGCGCTTCCAGCGGCGGCGAACTCCATTCGGACGGGTCGAACTGCTTGACGTCATACATGAAGTACACGCCGAGGGTTTTCTTCGCACCCGCATCCAGCGTGGCAAACACGCCAGGCTTGCCGTTGGTGGGAAGAATTTCGACGTGCTGGAAGCCGGCGTCGCGGAGCATGGTCGCCATATAGTCGGCGCCCTGTTGCGTGTTGAGCCCTTCGGCTGCGATCGTCGGCAGCGCGATCCAGTCCTGCAGGTGCTTGACAGACGCGTCGTGTTCGGCCGTCACCGTTTTCCGGATATCGGTCATGGTGGCGTCAGCCGGTTTGGCGATGACCTGCGCCGTCGCCAACCCAAACACCGAAGTGATGGTGACCGCGCACAGCGTGCGATGCCTGACTGCGATACGAACTGTTTTCATCGTGGCTTCCCCGGATAACGTGACCCCGAAGATAACCTGCCAGCGGCAGTGCTGTCAGGACATCGCAGGCTCAAGATGCCGCAGGGCGATGATCGAAGCGATCACAAGCGCGCAAGGGGATAGTACGGAGAGAGGAAGACACGTCACCACTGCGTGATTGCCTACCGCGCCAGAATGGCAAAACAGCAAGCTGCTGGATAACAGCGCCATCCGCAGCGGACATGCAAAGGAGTGCGGTGCGAAAGCAGATGCAGCCGATGCAGCGGATGAATGGTGGAGCGACGGGGGATCGAACCCCGGACCTTCGCATTGCGAACGCGACGCTCTCCCATCTGAGCTACCGCCCCACGTGCAATCATCCAAGGGCGCAAGGATAACCACGCGCGGCAGGTTGCGCCAGCGGTCGGTGTTTACGGGTTCGATCGATCGCTGCGAATAAGATGCCGGAATTAAGGAGCGATGCGCCTCTGCGTGATCAGGAATCGCGCAACACCGGTAGCAGCGCCGGTTCAAGCAATGGTCTGCGCCAGCCTTGCAAGGATCGTGGCCACTGTTCGGCGTCCGCACCGGCATCCAGCAATGCTTCAAGAGCGCGGCGCGATGCCAGCACGGAATCGGGCAGTTGCAGTTCGGCGGCGACGACGGCAACGGCATCCTGCAACGCGCGCAATCGCTTTTTCTGCGCGGCATCGGGTTGGCTTACCAGTGGAATTTCGCGTTCGTCGGCGGTCAGCGGCATCGACACTTTGTTCCACAATTCGTCGCGTAGTCGTCGCGGCGATTTTGGCTGAGCATCAAGCAGCGTATTGAACGCGCGTTGATCCGTCGGCGGCTTGCGCGCCAGCGCCACCGCAAGCTCGTTGTCGAGAATCCAGCCGCGCGGTCGATCCCCCGCGCGAGCCTGCACCTCGCGCCAGCGCAGTAGTCGCACCAACAGTGCCTGCGCCGCAGCATCCAGGTATTGCGCGCCGCGCAGGGCCAGATGTGGATTCGGATCCGGCACATCCTGCGCGGATTGTTGCAGCAGGCGGGCGCAGTCTTCGGCCAACCAAGCTTCTCGTCCCAGCTCGCGCAATCGTGTCTGCAACTCCGCGTGCAGGGCGTGCAGGTATTCGACATCGTCGGCGGCGTATTCGAGTTGCGCGGGCGACAACGGGCGCCGCAGCCAGTCGGAGCGCGTCTCGCTTTTCGGCAGGTTGACGCCCAATACACTTTCAACCAAGCGCTGATAACCCATGCCGGCGCCGAGACCCGCCAACGACGCAGCAATCTGCGTATCGAACAAAGGACCGGGCGTCGATTCGCACCCACGCAGCAGCGCCTGTACGTCTTCGCTGGCGCTGTGCATCAACTTGGTGACTTCCGGATTGCGCAGCAGCGGTTGCAGCAATTCAGCCACGCCATCGGCGGTGGGATCGACCAGCAGCACCGGCTGTCCGGGAATCGTCATCTGCACCAGGGCCAGTTGCGGGTACCAGGTGCGCTCGCGGATGAATTCAGTATCCAGTGCCAGCAGCGGCGGCGCTTGCCATCGCGACAGCCGTTCGGCGAGCTGGTCGGGCTGGTCGATCCAGGCATGGCTGGCGGCGACGTGGTTTGGCGTGGCAGGGCTTGGCATTCGTCAATCGTAGCGTGGCGCACTGGCGGCTTGCGGGAGCGGCGACGATAGCCTACTTTCGCTGCGTTCCCCGAGATTCGGCGGAGTCGTCGTCCGAACCCAGCGAAGTCGGGTGGCATGCTTTACGCCCTCGCGCTATTCAAGCCAGAGATGCCCTCGCGCTATTTAAGCCAGAGATGACTATCCAATACCAACCGCGAGGACGTGTGCGCGAATTGCCGATTCCATCACGAGTTGACCAAAACCGCCTGATCGCGGTACGGGCGGGCGTGCAATTTGCATTCGCATCGGTGCTGGTGGCGGGATTG
>JBDTJK010000395.1:0-19854 GCA_039935875.1 Casimicrobiaceae bacterium | reverse complement strand
GGCCCGGGCCACGTGACCAACAACGACGCGAGCGCCACGAGCAAGTCGCGATTCCCTTCTGCCTCGCAGATCGCCACCAGCAATGCGTCATGGTCAGGCACGGGTTGGGGCAGCGGTGCTTCCAGCACCGCAAAGTAGTAGATCAGCTCGATGTCGCTATCCTCGAGCAGGCAATCGAGCGGCGTGTTCTCGGCGATGTCGCCGGCAGTGATCAGTATGAGCAAACGAAACTTCGGTAACCTGCCCTCCGGTAAGATCCGAAAAGTGCGTTTCATTTGCAACGCCTGATCTTGGATCGACAGACCCAGTTCCCTCTGGCCGATGGCGAACATCGCTGTCGACAGATTCAGCCACAGTTCGGGATTGTCGAGTTCCTGCTGCGCCCGGGCCAGCATGCTTCGGGCGGTATGACCCAGGTCGCCGCCATTGAGGCTCATGCGCAAGAACGGAGCGAGCCCGATGAAGGGTGTATCGGGTTTTGTCATTTCGAATTGGGCCAGCATGGGTTTGCTGATTGGGCTGGATGCAGCGCCGTTGTTGCCCGCGGCTTCTTGCCGGGTTGCGGATTTGCCTGCGCTGCTGGCATGAACGCGCGCCAGCGTTTTGGAATCCGGATCGGGCGGGGCCGACGCGGCGAAAAATGCGTCGAAGAAAAGCGCTTTCCGTCGGCAGCGCTCACTGGCCCAGAAACCGGTCAGCGTAAGGATCGACGCCCCGCCACGGCGCACGCAGGTAAGGTGCGGCTTGTCCAGCAGTTTGGTGTGGACATACGTGGCAAAGCATTCGGCGAAATCGTCGTAAACGTTGGTTGCTGCGTATAGGGTCGGAAAGGCGGTCTTCTGCAGCGCCTCAAAGATGCCCGGAATGTCGTTCCCGGAAAGCTGGGGCGTCGCGTAGTAGACGACTTGGCTCCGCAGCGCGAAATCCTCGCCCGCCACGGGGCGTATCTCCCGGTCTGCGTTGACCTCCCAGCCAAGCGCGAGGAATGGATGCTGGGCGGTGGGTTCGATCAGTCTTTGTTCCAGCCACCAATCCGGCAGGAGTCCCGCACCGGCTGTCAGGACATGCCCGAATTCATGAAGCAGCAGGTATTGCAGCGCGGATTTCCGGTTGTCATGTTCCGGTTCCGCGATACGCGTTTCGAGCCGGATGTCCGGCGCCGGAACGAACGGGGTGTTCTCCTTCCAGGTCGCCCAATCGTTCGCCCTGCGCTCAAGGAAGGCGTCGACGTCCACGACCACGAATGCCCCAATCAGTTCTCCGTTCGCCAGTGCGATTACGTCGGTCACCGCCGAGCAACCCAGTCCGGTCATGAAGAAAACACCGAGCAGTCTTGGATCCAGCTTGCACAGGACCGCGATCGGGATTCCCGTGATCGCAGCCCGGATATCGGCGAGGAAGTCCGCTGACGCAACGGCCCTGCGCGGGACGGATGGATTGCCGACGGCGGCGTTGTATTGCGCCACGAACGCGACCAACGCGGCAGGCGCCGGCGCGAGGCGATCCGCGATCGGACGATCGAGCATCGAGCCCCAGCAGAGAGAGTTCCTGGCGAAGATCACCGGTTGGCTCCTGTTTCCTTGTTTGCTCCGAAGCACGCCCGTCAGCCTGAGCACCAGCAACCCAACGGAATTCCGCAGGTCAGGCATGCATGTGGAACGCCGGCAAGATGCACAGCGCCGACACCTGCCCACCTTAACAACACGCGGCGCAGTCGGAAGGGCGAATAACGAGGGGGAAATACCTCTTAATTCTCGAAGCGAGGATTGCGATGCGCGAATGCACCGCGTGACGTCGCCGATGCCGAGCACCGCCATGTTGCAGGCCGCGACGCGCGCGAGCGCATCGCCGAATACCGGCTGCCGAGCAGGTACACCATCGCGGTGTTCACCACGTCGAATCGCGGTTGCGTCGCGGATCCGACCAGTGCGCAGGCCACCGTCCCCGCACCCACGCATACCCGAGCCACAGACGATTGCGGTTCATGCAAACGTCCGATTGTCTGCCGGCTTGCTCAAACCAGCACTACGCTGTCGCGCTCGCGTCGACGCCTAAATCTGTTGATTTGAACTGAAAACTGATCCACTGGGTCAAGATTCGGTGCATATCAACACAACGTAGCCACTTCGTAACTCGTCGTGCCTTTTTCCACTGATCCTAGGCTGCGCACTACTGCCCTTGAAACTTGGCGTGTGTTGCAAAGCTTGATTTGAATAGTAGCCTTACAACTGGCTGATTCTTTTAATCCGTTGGTCACTGGTTCAAGTCCAGTACGGCCTACCATTTGAAACAGAGAGTTGCGCTATCTGTCGACCCTCTGTTTTTTCTGACCGTGACAAGAACGTGGCAAACCAGTCACATTTTTGCGCGGCGGTACGCATGCAGATGATCGTGCAAGCGTGGGCTTCAGACTGGTGCGGACCAAAGGCGTGGCGAGGTATGCGCCGAATCAATTCAGCCACTCGCCGACTTTGCGGCCTGGATTGGGCTGGAGAGTCCCGCGAAGCTGCGCTCACGAGGGGCGCATCACTGATCACGACGTAGGAGCGAGGTTCGGCGCGTGTTGTTTGCTTACGAAGAGCGTCCGTAGCGCCGGCGCAGTGCGGCCATTCCGACTAGCGCGCTGAGGAGCGCGAGAGCCACTAACGCGGTGTCGCTGAGCGTGGGCGTCGGAACGGGATTCGGCACTGCTACCTGCCCTTCGAATGCACCTGCGTCGCATGTCACGGCGCCGCGCGCGACGCCGCGCTGATCTGTCGCAGGGCAATTCGCATGGACGGCGATGCCGAGGGCGGCGCTGCCTGTAATAAGCGCCATCGTCCGTGTCGGGCCGCCATTGTTGGTGAGTGCTCCCAGCAGGGGATTGCCGACCGGAATTGTGAGACCACAGCCATTGTCCGGAGATTGCAGGTTGCCGCCGCCATCGGTAATGACCCCGCCCACGACCGCCGCGCATTGGCCCGTTCCGGTGTTTTTGGCGATGATCGTGTTCTGCAACATGATCGTCCCCGCGAAGGAAGTGATGCCCCCGGAATTGCCTAGACCGGTAGGGGCATTGGAGGCAACCGTCGAGTTCGTGAAGGTCGCGGAACCCGATGTGAACAAGGCACCACCAGTGTTGCCACTGATCGTGCTGTTGGTGATGGTGATGTTACTTGTATTGTTGCCGCAGATGGCGTCGCCGGTCGCCGGCGCGCCATTGACGTTGCCGGTAACGGTGGTGCCGGTGAGCGCCAGCGATGTCCCTGACACGACAATTGCCGAACATCCGCCCGAAGTCGTCTGGTGGCCCGAGACCGTACTATTGGTAACGATCACCGGCGCGCTCGCGGCTATGGCCGCGCCGCCCGGAAGCCCGGCTGTGTCGTGGCCATTGACCAGCGCGACGTTTTGCACGGTCAGCCCACCCGCGGTCACTGTGAATAGCCGAACCGCATTGCCGCCGCTCAGGGTAATGAGGTTGCCGCCATCGATTGTGGTTGCAACGGTAACGGACTTGTTGGTTGTGAATATGATTGTCGCGGGACCCGCTCCGCAATTGAAGGTGACGCCCCCGCCGCCGGTCAGCGCCGTGTCCAGCGCTGCCTCAGTACAACTCCCGGCCGTTCCGGTGCCGACGACGCCCGCAGCCCACGCGCCTGTCGTTGCCAAGCCGAACGCGAGCATCACTACAATCATAAGATAATGAAAGCGCGACATTTAGTTCTCCCGGTTGGGGCCAAGCAGGTTTCATCCTACCACCTGACCATTGCGTGGCCGCCTCTTTCGCAATGGAAGGTGCAGTCCTCCGAACTCGCAAACACGAAGGTGAATGACGGCTTCGACGCACTTGCGCCGTTGACGCGCATCATGCGATAGTCGAGTCGATCGACGCTTGGATCTGCGCTCTGAACGAGGTGTTGCAGGCGGCGACCTGTGCATCCTCGATAGGCATTGGTCACCACCTGACTTGGAAGTAGAGACAGTTTGAGCGCCATGCTTTCTGGCGACCCGTCCCGCATCGGCCACCTGCTTTAGCCGCTACGACGGCCTACGGTAAGATTGCCGCGCTTTCACGGTCACCGTTGAGCCATGCCACCACCCATCGAGCCTGAAGCTCGCCGTTTCCTTGAGGGCACAGACGAGACCGCCGCGCTAATGCGCGCGCTCGACTGGAGCAGTACGTCACTCGGTCCGCCGGAACTGTGGCCACAAAGCCTGAAGACGGTTGCGAGCGTCTGCTTGCACTCGCGCTTTCCGATGCTCATCTGGTGGGGCCCGGAACTGGTGATGCTTTACAACGATGCCTACAGGCCCATCCTCGGGCAAAAGCACCCAAGGGCGCTCGGGCAACAGGGCCAGGAGTGCTGGCCGGAGATCTGGGATTTGATCGGTCCGCTGCTTCGCGGCGTCATGGCGGGAGCTTCGGCCACCTGGGCTGCCGATCAGCTTTTGATGCTCGAGCGCAATGGCTATCCGGAGGAGTGTTTCTTTACCTTCTCGTACAGCCCTATTTTCGACGAGTCGGGCGGTATTGGCGGGGTATTCACGGCGGTAACGGAAACAACCGAAATCGTGGTCGCCCAGCGGCGCACCGGAACCTTGAACCGACTGACTGATGCGCTGGCTGAACTGCGCGACCCCGGAAAAATCGTCCGCACGGGCATGTCGGTCCTTGCCGGGGAGCAGCGCGATGTGCTGCGGGCCTGCATTGCAAGCATTGGGCAAGGGCCGCTTGCCCAGTTCTTAGTCTCGTCTGACGCAGACTCGGCGGCGGACTTGCAGTCCGACCCAGGTTTTGTGAGCGCCCTTGAGATCGCTGTTGCTGGCAATGAGCCGCAGCTCTATGGCCTGGGACCGATAGGCGCCGAATCGGAGACGCCGCGCCGCTTCATCATCGAACCCATCAATCTTGAGGCCACTGTCACAGCCGCTCACGCCCTCGTGATCGGCTTGAACCCGCACCGCGGCGATGACCCTGGCTACCGCTCCTTCATCGCCCAGGCAGCGGAACGGATCGGCACTGCGCTGAACCGCGCGCACACCTACGACGCCGAGCGCCGGCGAGCTGAAGCACTGGCAGAACTGGATCGTGCAAAGTCGATCTTTTTCTCGAACGTTTCTCACGAGCTTCGTACCCCGCTGACCTTGATCATGGGTCCGCTCGAGGAGGCGCTTGACGGCCTTGCTGAAACGCCTCAGGCCGAACCACTCCGCTTGGCACACCGCAATGCGGTGCGCCTTCGCAAGCTGGTCAACAACCTGCTCGACTTTTCGCGCCTCGAAGCAGGTCGGCTGAAGATTGTCCCTGAACCCACCGACCTACGCCAGGCGACGCTCGATATCACCGCCCTGTTCCGGTCGACGATCGAAGGCGCGGGATTGCAGTTTGCCGTGACCTTCGGTGAGTTGCCGTCCGCCGCTGCAGTCGACCGCGACATGTGGGAAAAAATCATTTCCAACTTTTTGTCGAACGCGTACAAGTACACCTTGGAAGGCGAGATCGAGCTCAATCTGCAGCAGCGCGGCGAGCACATCGTTCTCAGCGTGCGCGACACCGGCGTTGGCATATCATCCGAAGACGCGGTCCATCTGTTCGAACGGTTCTACCGCGTCGCCGGCGGTGGCGGGCGTACCGAAGAAGGCGTTGGCATCGGCTTGGCCATGGTCAAGGAGCTCGTCGCGCTGCACGGCGGCACCGTCGCGGTCACCAGCTTTCCCGGCCAGGGCAGCACGTTCACCGCCGCGCTTCCGCTAATCCCGCTGGCGGCCGGCGAGAGTGCGCAGCCCCCGCGGCCCTGGCAAGCATCGACGGTATCGGCGCTTGACCTCCGGGATCAGCTTTCGGGCGCAGTACCGACGCCTGCAGCCTCGTTTGCGCCGGGGCGCCCGGAAGGACGGGTCCTGGTCGCTGACGACAATGCCGACATGGCCGCATTCCTTGCCCGGGTGTTGGGATCTCGCTGGTCGGTCGAGTTTGCGACGGACGGATTGCAGGCACTCGAGAGCATCAAAGCCAACCCACCCGACGTTCTGATCTCGGACGTCATGATGCCTCGACTGGACGGCCTGCAATTGGTTCAGACGCTGAGATCGGACCCGGCCACGCGAACATTGCCCATCATTCTTTTGTCGGCACGCGCGGGAGAAGAGGCGCGCGTCGAAGGCCTGAGCGTTGGCGCCGACGATTACCTCACCAAGCCTTTTTCTGCTCGCGAACTCCTGGCGCGCGTTGATAACCAGCTGATGCGCAGCCGCCTGGGCGAGTTCGATCGAACCATCAATCGCAAGCTCGCGGAAGTGTTCTCGCACGCGCCAGTCGGCATTGCCTTGCTTGATGGTCCAACGCACCGGTTCGAATTCGTCAATCCCAGCTATGTCGAGCTGGCGCCTGGGCGCGAGTTCGTCGGACGGACCGTGGCGGAAGTGTTTCCCGATCTGCAGGGCCAAGGCATCGCCGAACTTCTGGACGAGGCTTACACGAGCGGGCGTCCGGTCACCGTGCGTTCGTACAAGCTTGACCTGGTGACACCCGCCAGCGGATCGGTCCAGCCGCGATATTTTGACTTCGTGTACCAGCCGATGCCCGACCCAGATGGAAACACTCGCAAAATTGCGGTGGTTGTTTTCGACGTAAGTGAGCTGAGCGTCGCCAGGCAGGCGGCGGACAGTGCCAACCGTACCAAGGACGAATTCATCGCCATGCTGGGTCATGAGTTGCGCAATCCGCTGGCTCCGATCGTCACGGCCCTGCAGCTGATGCGACTGCGCCCCGGCGACATGGCCGTCAAGGAGCGCGGCATCATCGAGCGGCAGGTCCACCACATGGTGCGCCTCGTCGACGACCTGCTTGACGTGGCTCGGTTCACCCGAGGCGACTTCCAATTGCAGCGCGAGCTCCTCGAGATCTGGAACGTCGTCACGAAGGCGATCGAGACCGCGAGCCCCCTTCTCGAACAAAAGCGCCACGCTTTGCACGTCCAAGTGCCGGCGCGGGGACTCGGGGTCAGCGGCGACCCGGTCCGGCTCACTCAGGTACTTTCCAACCTGCTCGTGAACGCTGCGAAGTTCACCAACGCCGAGGGCGAGATCTTTATCGAAGGTGAGCGAGTCGGCGCGAATGTCGAAATCCGGGTTCGAGACAATGGCCCCGGCATGACGACGGAAGAACTGACGAGCGTGTTCCAGATGTTTACGCAGGGTCAGCAATCGATCGACCGACCAAAAGGCGGTCTCGGCCTCGGGCTCGCCATCGCGCAGAGTCTGGCGCGGATGCACGGTGGCGAACTTTCGGCGCGTAGCGGCGGACTCGGAAAGGGGAGCACGTTCACGCTTGCCCTGCCATTGATTGCCGCAACCGCCGTGCAAGAGGCGCCGCCAATGGAGGAAGCTTCCTCGATTCCTTCTGTGCGGCGCGCCCTGATCGTTGATGACAACGTGGACGCAGCCACCATGCTCGCCGAGCTCTTGACGGATTGGGGGTTCGAGACGGATTTGGCGCACGACGCGCTCTCTGCACTGCGTCATCTTGAGGAAGGACACTTTGACGTCGCCTTGATCGACATCGGGCTGCCGGTGATGGATGGCTACGAGCTCGCTCGGCAGATTCGGTTGAACGAACGATTCAGGCACATCCGTTTGGTGGCCGTCACCGGTTTTGGCCAGGCGAAGGATCGAGCTCGCTCGAGCGAGCATGGCTTCGAGGCTCACCTCGTCAAGCCTGTGGATTTGTCAGTCTTGAGACGAGTGCTCCACTAGTCCATTGAGCCATATGAATTACACCTGATGCGTCGTTGCGGATTGTTGTACTTCCACTTCAATGGTGAAGCATTCTTGTGGTACTGGCAGATGTAGCGCATGAGCGTCCTATCGAGATTCATGGGGCTGCAGAAAACACCGCGGAGCCACGACGAATACGTCGGCGCGTAAAATGAATCGCAACGTTCTTATGCGCATCCAGGAACGTCCTCACGGCGTCAGTCTTGTGGCTGCTGACGTTGTCGCAGATGACGGGTATCTCGCGGCTCTTGACCTGGCTGCATACCACGTCGGTGAGAAAGGCGACAAACTGCGACGACCCGTCGGGGGAATCGTTTTTTCCGGCGAATTCCTTCAGGCCATCGATCACCAATAACTGGTCGGCCACCAGCCCTCAGCTTGGCATTTTCGCCTTCGAGCTCTTTGAGCCGGCGCGCATCGGGCACATCCACGACGCGTACTTGTTGCGCCACCGAAAGAACGTTTGTTCAGTCAGGTTCAGCCTTCCGACAGAAATTCCGGGCGGCATCCCGGGGACCTCGGCCTCCAGCAGCAGCGGGACGATCTGCTCTTCACCAAAGCGGTTCTTCATCTGCAACCCTTTGGACGCGACCGACAAAAGCGCGCGCCAGCGCCACTATGTAACGTTGATGTCACCTCAGCGACCCGTCCGATACCCGACTAATTGACAGGAGTTATGGCAAGGTTCGCAAGTGTTGCAGCACCTCGCCCGCATTTCGTGCGGACTTCGCTGGGCACACGCGCGTTCTGTCCATGTCGCATTGTCTGGGATTGCCCAGAGGGATTGATCAATGTTCATCGACCGCCAGGTTGTTGGCAAATTTCCAGCTTTCCTCTTCGGCCTGCTGTGTGCCCAGGCGCTTGCCACCCCGGTATTTGCGGTGGCAAGCACGGCCGCATCGGTCGCACTTCCCGGACACGTCCTTCCTGCGTTGAGCCGTGCGCAGCGAGTCGAAGTGACCAGCAAGAGTGAAAGCACAAATTCAGGATCCATGTCCCTGACCGTCGTGCTAAGGCGCAATGACGAGGCGGGCTTCCAACGCCGACTGGCGGACACCTACGATCCTTCGTCCGCGCATTACCGGCAATTCATGTCCTCTCGGGAGCTCGCGGATGCATTCGGGCCCAGTCAGGACGACTACGACGCCGTCAAGGCGTTTTTTGTCGCGCAAGGGTTCACGTACGTCGAGGGATCCGCCAATCGCATGACGATGACGGTGGCGGCTGGACGCACATTGATCGAGCAGGCGCTGAAGATTTCGATCAGCGACTACACGATCGGCAAGCGGGAATTCTTTGCCAACGGCGCTGATCCGCAATTACCCGAGGAAATCGCCAAGCGCGTGCAGGCGGTGGTAGGGCTGTCCAACCTTGCGCAACCGCGGCCCGTGTTCAGCTGGTTCCGCAAGCAGCCTTGCAAGGAACAGGCGGACACGTCGGGTTACACCACCCAGAACGTTCTCGGCGACGCCTACAAAGCGTGCAAGGATGCCGTCGACACCTGTTCGCCCAAGCAGAAGCTCGACGCCGCCGAATACGCGGATGTCCTGAAAGTCTGCGACAAGTTCATCACCAAGTCTGCCCAGAAGCTCGACGCGGCATGGTTCGTGGCGAAGACCGCAGCATCTGCGGCTACGATCGCCAAGGCACTTCCCCCGGGCGGCACCGCATGGAAGGACATTACCGGTGCCGGACAGAAAGTGGGCCTGCTGCAGTTCGACACCTTCGTTCCAAGCGACGTTAGTGATTACCTGGTGCTGTTTGGACTGCCGGACGGGACTTTCGCCAATCTGAGCCAGGTTCACGTCAACGGTGGTGCGACGCTTGGCGCCGATCAAAGCGAGGTGCTGCTGGATATCGATACCGTGATGCTGGCCGCACCCGACGCCAAGGTTGTTGTCTACGACGCACCGTTCAGCGGTGGTGGCAGCTTTCAGGCACTGTTCAATCGCGCCATTTCCGATGGCATGACCATCATCAGCAATAGCTGGACGTATTGTGAGGACCAGACGACGCTCGCCGACGTCCAAAGCATCGATTCGATCCTGGCGACTGCGGCGGCGGCGGGGATATCGGTATTCAACGCATCGGGCGACAGCGGCAGCACGTGTCTCGATGGAAGTACCAACACCATTGGTGTGCCGGCGGGGTCGCCGAACGCAACAGCTGTCGGCGGGACATCGCTGCAAACGGGTCCGGCGTCGACCTACCTGAGCGAAACATGGTGGAATGGCGTGGCCGATGTACCGCCTACGGGTCAGGGTGGATTCGGTGTGAGCCGCTTTTTCGCACGCCCTGCGTATCAGGATGGACTGACCGGCGCGGCCTTCCGTTCGATTCCCGATATCGCCATCAACGCCGATCCCGTGCACGGTGTGATCATCTGCCAGGCCAGTCTCGGGGGCTGCCCCACGCCACTGACGTTTGGCGGAACGAGCGGATCGGCGCCTGCCATCGCGGCGGCGGCTGCGATGCTCAACCAGGCGATGGGTCGCAAGCTGGGCAACTACAACCTTTCGTTGTATGCGCTGGCCAACACGACGGCGTTCCACAGCGCCGCCAGCATGGGCAGCGACTTCAGCCACGTGGGCCTCGGTTCGCCCAACATGAACAAGATTTACCTTGCGCTGAGCAGCCAGATCGCCGGTACTGCCGACGCCACGCAATCGAAAATCGATGTCGCCCATGATCTCGTGGCCGCCGATGGAACCGCGAATACCTCGGTGGTCGTACGACTTCGCGACGCGGACGGCAATCCGGTCAGTGGCAAGACGGTCACGCTCGTCGCCAACGGCGGTGTGAGCACACTCATCAGTCCGGCCAGCGCCATCACCACCGTCGCCAATGGCGCCGCCATTTTTACGGTCAAGGATCTCGTCGCGGAATCGGTCACGTTAACGGCGACCGACACGACGGATGGGGTCACGTTGCAACAGCCCATCGTCGTCACTTTCGGGGTGCCACCGGCCGCCGGCGCGAGCATTGTTGCGTCGCCCACCAGCGTGCCGCCCAATCAATCCAGTCCCGCCACGATCACCGTCACGCTCCAGGATTCATTGAACCGGCCAACGCCCGGGAAGCTGATCACCCTCTCGCAGGGTGCTGGGCACTCGACGGTGACCGCGCCGAACCCGAGTGTGACCGATGCGAACGGCCAGATACAGTTCATTGCCATCGATGGCGTGAGCGAGATCGTGACCTACACGGCGCTGGATGTGACCGACGGCAATCTGCCAGTGCCTGGTTCGGCGACGGTCGATTTCACGGGAACGACAACCTCGTGCGTAGGCCCTCCGCCGGTCGCGGCATCCGGTTTTGCGGTAACCGCGTTCGCCACCGGCTATTTCGCGCAGAGTTTCTTCTACGGCAATGTCAACTGGAACGGCTGCCCGGGGGTGTCCAATCCTGCCTTTGGCCCCGACGGCAACCTGTATGTGGCGAATTTCCGCACCGGCGACCTGTTCAGGCTCCCGCCGTCGGGCGGCGCTGCGCCGAACGGAAACCAGCTCTCGAACCTGAACCTGACGCTGGGCCAGCCGACATTCGGAAAGGATGGACGGTTATACGCGACGCACGGCGCGACGACCGGCAACTTCACCACCGGCGACATCGTCGAGATCGACCCCACCACCGGTGCGCAGATTCGCGTAGTGGCGGCGAACCTGACCTGTCCGAACGCGCTGTCGGTTGATCCATTGAGCGGGGATTTGTTCTTCAACGACCAGTGCTATGGCGCGGGCTCCGACAATCCTTCGCTGTGGCGTATTCACGATCCGGGCGGCGCTGCGACGCTCAGTGTTTACGCGACACTTCCGAACACACCCAACGGATCGATGACGTTTTCGCCGGATGGATCCCTGTACGTGGTCGTTGGCTACACCAGCGCGACGCCCCAACTCATCAAGGTCGCTGGCACCGACAAGCCCGCTCCGCCCACGCAGTCGGTGGTGCAGGACATCGTTCCCGGATATTTCGTCACCATGGCAGAAGCCAATCCGGACGGCTCCGCCAAGTCGCTGCTCGTCGTGGACTCCATCGGGTTGGAACTGATCGACATCACGACGCTGCCCTATGCCAAAACCGTGCTTATCGACGGGCAAAGCGTCGGATCCGGCGTCATCGGTCCGGATGGCTGCATCTACACGCAGGAGAGCGATACGATCTACAAGGTGACAACCAGTGCGGGCATGTGCGGTTTCGTGCCCACGAATCCGGCGCCGGCCCTGAGCCTGACGCCAGGAACCGTTGCACCGGCACCCGCGCAGGGGACCTCGCAGACGTTCACGGCGACGTTCAAGAACACCACCGTACCGAGTGGCACGCCGGTAATGTTTTATATCAACGGTGTCAACGCGCAAACCAGGCTCGCGAGGACAGACGCAAACGGTGCGGCAACGATCAGCTACGTCGGCATCGTTGACGGCAGCGACACGGTAACCGCGGTGGCAACGGTCGGCGTAACGACATTCACGTCGAATGCCGGACACGTCACCTGGGCGGCCGGCAAGCACGTGAGCCTGATGACGCTCAATCTCTCGCCGTCGGTCGGCACAGCTGGCGCGCCGGTGACGCTGATTGCATCGCTCGCTGACATTACACCGACGCCCAATGCCGTCATTGCGGGTGTGAGTGTGCAGTTGTCGCTCGGCGGACAGTCCTGCAGCGCGATTACCGATGCGCAAGGCAACGCGTCGTGCAGCGTGACTGCGCCGGTCGGTCAGTCGACCATCACGGCGACCTTTGCAGGCAACGCGCAATTCACTTCGTCAGCCGCGTCGCAGCGCTTCAACGTTGTCAGCGCCGACGGCTTCACCGTTCCCGGTGCGCCGACTGCAGGTGGTGCGACCGGTGGCAACGGGTTGATCAGCGTGGCCTTTTCGTCGCCGTCGAGCGATGGCGGCAGCCCGATCACCGGCTACACTGCCACGTGTACGCCAACCGCAGGGGGCGCCAGCATCAGCGCGATGGGCGCGTCGAGTCCGATCGTGGTGTCGGGTGCCACCAACGGCGTGACGTATACGTGTACGGTTACGGCAGCGAATGCCGTGGGTGCCGGCGCGCCATCGGCCGTATCCAGCGCGGTCACGCCATCGGCTGGAACAGCTGCTGCCGCGACTGCCGTTCCCACGCTCGACCGTTTCGCCATGATGGCGTTGAGCATACTGCTCGCTACGATTGCGTTCGGGGCACTTCGTCGACGCAGTCGCCAGGGCTGATGGGCAGAACGCCGTAGCGCGGAAGAGCGTACGTCGATGAGTGGTAGAAATGTGCCGCCCGAACTGCGCGGCGCGCAGGGCGCTCGCGGCTTCGCCGCCCGTCGCCGCAGGCCAGGGGGGAAACGAGCCGATGGCGCGCAAGACCGCGGCGGCGCCAGCGGCTATGATGGCGGCTCGCTCCCCCCTCCGCTCGCGACAACGAAACTCGTGCCGTCTGCAACCGACCGCCTGCCGATCCTCATCGAGAGTGCGCGCGACTTCGCGCCATCGCTGATCGACAATGAGCTGGCTCGCATCACGAGCAGCCGGTCCTTTCGCCGATCGCCGCGCCATCAGACATTGCTGCGTCATCTCGTGCGACAAGCGGTTGCAGGAAATGTTGGTGCGCTCAAGGAACCGGTGCTGGCGCTGGAAGTTTTCAACCGCCCGATCGACGCGTTCGACCCTTCGCGGGACACCATAGTGCGAGTGGAGGCGCGCCGCTTGCGTCAACGACTCGAGCGCTATTACGTCGATGAAGGGCGCGATGCCACCATCGAGATATTCCTGCCGGTCGGCAGCTACGTCCCGGTGCTTCGCCGACGCGAGGACGCCGGGGAAGCCGACTCGAGACAGGCGCGCGACCTCGTCGAACGCGGCGAATATTTCCTGCGCCTGCCGTTGTCACAGGAAAATCTGGAGCTCGCGGTGGCCCGCTTCGACGCTGCAGTGCGTGCATCACCACGCCACGTACCGGCGTTTGTCGGCCTCGGGCGCGCGTGGTTCAATCTTGCCGCGGGCTGGTACAGCGATCCTGCAGTCGCTGCGGAGAATGCCGCCGAAGCGTTGCGTCGCGCTGTCAGCATCGATGAAAACAATGCCGTTGCGCATGCGTTGCTTGGGGCGATGCTGCACCAGTTCGAATATGACTGGCCGGCGGCGCAGCAGGCATTCGAGCGCGCGCTCGCGCTCGCCCCACACCAGGCCTTCGTACATTCGGCCTACGGCTATCACCTCGTGGTACGTGGGTCGTTCGACATCGCGGAACGCGAGCTTGCCGTGGCGCGCCGGCTCGACCCGCACTATGTGAACGCGCGTATCCACATGGTCAACCTGCGCATCGCCCAGGGTCGCCTCGACCACGCGGAAGCTGAACTCGACGCCATGCGCGACGTCGCCCCGGACAGCATGCCCGCCGTTGGCCTGGCCGGTCTGCTCGCATTGATCCGCGGCGACGCGCAAGCCGCACTCCGACACTACCAGCGCGTGTGCGAACTGGCCCCCGATCATGCGAACGCGCACGCGAGTCTCGCTGCGGCACAGGGATATTCGGGGCAGGTCGAAGCCGCCGATGCGACCATCGAAGCCATGCATGCCCGTTTCGGGGCGCGGTGCGTGTCGCCTTACGTGCTTGCCATCGTGGCGACGCGATGCAATCGCATTGCGCAAGCTTTTGAGTTGATCGAGGCGGCGATCATTGCTCGCGATCCGAACGTGATGATGCTCGGTGCGGATCCGAGCTTCGTTGCGTTGCACGCGCATCCGGAATGGTTCGCGCTGTTGGCGTCGCTCAAGCCGCGACCATCGTAGTTGCGGTTTGCCTCTGTGATTTCTGCGACCGTTGGCCAGCGAACTGAAGCTGCGTGCTGAGTGGCGTCTTTCGGTGAATGCCGGCATGGGTCGTTCACCATGGTAGAACTGCACCCAGGGTCTGAACGGCCAACTTTCTGCGCTGTCGCCCCGAAGAGTTTCCTACATCAGTTTCTCCAACGTCTTTCGCAGCCGCTCCAACTCCGCGGTTGGCAGACTCTCCAGCGCGTCCGGCGGTCGGTCGGTGATGTTCTCGACGACGTCCAGCATGCGCTGGCCGGCGGCCATCAAGGAAACCTGCTTGGCGCGCCGATCGGTCGGATGCTGCACGCGTTTGACCAGGCCACGTTTTTCCAGTGCGTTGATCAGCACTGTGGCGGCCGGAGCGTCGGTTCCCATGTCGTCCGCCAGCTCGCGCAACGTGCGCGGTCCGCGTTCGAGGCGCCACAGTGCGCGCACGCGGCTGAACGGCAGGCCCGTCGCTTCGGCGACCTTGCGACGCCATTCGCCGCGCGTTTCCATGACCAGCTCGACCAGCAGGCGCCACGTGCGCTCCGCTTCGGACCGTGACGACGCGCCGTAACGCGCTGTTCGACTCATGCTGCGACTCCCGCTCTCGCCCCCGGCTCCTGCAACAGGTGCGCGACGCGTGCCGCACTCGCGCGCCCGCGCGGGCCGGTCGTCACGATCGCAAGCACCATGATCAGCACGCCAAGGCCGGCGAATAGCCACCAAAAAGCATGGGTCGCTTGGGCAAAGCTGGCGTGAGCATTGGCGCCTCCCGCAGGATTGCCGGCCACGGAGCCGGCCAGCGCAACGCCCACCGCGACGCCGATCTGGCGACTGGTGGATGCGACGGCAGACGCGATGCCCGCTTGCGCGCGCGGCATGCCCGACACCGCGGCAAACGTCACGGGCGCGTTGACCATGCCGAACGCCACGCCGAACAGCACGAAGGCCGACAACAGGTCGACGAGCGGTGTGTCGGTTCGCAGTTGCGCGAGTAGCACCGCGCTTAGCGTGAGCATCGCGCCGGCCACGAGCAGCGAAGGCCGCACACCATGCGTGCCCACGAGTCGGCCGGACAATGGCGACACGACCATCACGGCCAGTGCCATGGGCAACAAGGCAACGCCCGCATGCAGCGCCGAGAGGCCGCGCACGTCCTGCAAGTACAGCGAGTTGATCAGCAGGAATCCGCCGAGTGCTGCGAACATGCAGACGGCGATGACCGTTGCCGCGCTGAACGGCAGGCTGCGGAAGAAACGCACGTCCAGCAACGGTTCGTGCCGGCGCCGCTCATAGGCGACGAGCCCCAAAAACGCGAGCACGGCGACGATTGCCGCGGCGTTCGCTGTCCATCCGCGGCCGTGCTCGATCATGGCGAAGACGAGTGTCGCCAGCCCGATCAACAGCAGCGCTTGCCCGACAGGGTCCGGCCGTCGCGCCTTGGGCTCGCGAGATTCGGGTACGTAGCGCGCCGTCAGCCAAAGCGCCAGCAATCCGATCGGCACGTTGACCCAGAAGATCGCGTGCCAGCCCAGCGTATGCGTCAATACGCCGCCGGCCAATGGACCCAGCGCCATCGCCAGGCCGGACACCGCGGCCCAGATGCCGATTGCGCGTGCACGTGCCTTCGGTTCGACGAAGGTGTGCACGATGATTGCCATCGCGACCGGATTCATCATCGCGCCACCCAACGCCTGCAGCACGCGCGCGGATACCAGCGAGGCCACGCCAACCGCGAGGCTGCACAACAGCGAACCGAGCGTGAACAGGGCCAGCCCCACCTGGAACACGCGCCTCCGGCCGAAGCGATCCGCCGTGGACCCGCCCAGTATCAGGAAGCTCGCGACGACGATCGTGTACCCGTCGAGTACCCACTGCAGCCCGCTGATAGATGCTCCAAGGTCGCGGCGAATGTCCGGCAGCGCGACGTTGACGATGGTGGCATCCATCGATACCAGGAGCAGACTCATGCAGCAGATGGCCAGGACGAGATGCTGTCGTGTCGGCAGGGGAGACGAGATGGAGGCGGGAGCGCTTATAGTTGTATTCATACAACTATTATATAAACACAACTATATGCAAGTCAACAGGCAACCCGGTGTGCCAGCGTCCGGCGCGAGTGATCGACCCCGACTACGGCGGCCATCGAGAGCGCGGCTCTGCTACCGCCAGTCGACGGCTCCGAAGCGGTCGTGGCCGAGGAACGTATAGAAGATCCCGATCGTTCCGCGAGTCTGGGAGTTGTCGCCGACGTCGGGATAATAGGCATCGCGGCGATTCAGGAGGTAGCGAAGCGCGATGCCATGCCTCTGGTAGACGCGCACGGTGAACGATGCGTCGAGGCGCACGATGTTGTCGTGTCCACCGCGGGCCGCGGCGCCGACGTTGCTTACGAAGTACTCGCGACCGGTGAGGTCGAGCGACGCGCGCTCGCCAAGAATGAGGCGCAACGCCACGAGTGCCTGCGGGGCAAGGCCATAGTGATAGTCGTTTTCGGCGACGCTTCGCGTCGTCCCGACCGCGGTATAACCGGCCCCCAGGAGCGCGGTCCCTTGCAGCGCGATCGACTCCGCAATCCACGCCTGGCCGGTCGTGCCTACCGACAGCGCGGTGCTCGACACGCGAAAGGTTTGCGGGGCGATGTAGTCATAACTTCCGTATAGACCCCACGCGCCGCGATAATTGGTGCCCACCTCGTAGTCAGTGCCAACTAGCAGCCCTCGCGTCATCACGTTTTCGAAACCGTTCGCGCTCGAGGCAGTAGCCTGGAAGCTGAAGTAGTCGAATGGACGCTTGTAGGTGTAGCCGGGCCTTCCTGGCAGGCCGTAGTCGATGGCGTAGTCGACGAGCAGCTCGTTGCGCTTGAGCGAGGTGGCCGACGTTCCGGAGTCGTTGCGCGCGGTCCCGCTGAAGCCGAGCTGCAGCCGGCTGTAGTAATCCGGGTTGTGGTTGTCGAACAATCCCTTGTATCGATCGCCGAACGCGAGGCGGTTGAAGCCGGTGGCGGGAGATATGGCGGCTGCGCCAAGCTCACGCCAGAAGGTCGGAATGTTGTCGTGTGCGAGCACAAGATCCGAAAGCCGAAACAGCGCTTCGCCCAGGAACGACCCTCCGATCCCTGTCGCGATCTGATCATTGCGGGACGGCGGCGTGTTTTCACCGGCAACCTCCCACAACGCGCTGCCGGCAAAGGTGTAGCCAAGCGACTCCCAGTAGTTGAGGCCCGCCGACCGCGCGAATCCGTAGTACATCGACCCGGCGTACGGGTGACCCAGCTGATTGGTCTTGAACGGATCGCTGTCGACGACCCAACTGCTGCGCAGATTGCGCCTTATCGTCGATAGGTTGCTCCTGTAATCGGCGCTGTCGCTGGATTGGCGATTGATCCCGTTCAACAGGAATTGGAAACCGAGGATCTCGAGTACGGGGATGCCGTAGCTCTTGCGAGTCTCGGCGTCGGATGTGACGCCAGGCTTCTCCTCGTCCACCGGACGCAACGCGGCTTCCTTGGCCTCTGCAGCCCATAGCGTCGGAAAGCGCGCCAAGTCGGACGGATCGGCCATCGCGGCAGCGGGGAGCGCAAGCGCCGCGGCAAGACCAATTCGGCAAAGCGCACCCGCACGCCGATTGCGCGGTTGCGAGTCGAACGAAAGATGGAGATTCACGATGTCCTCAACACTACGATCAGACCGTGACCGCAGACATCGTCGCGGCGGCCTCGTGTGCACGAAGTCCACACGATATGCGTTGTAGGGAGGATAAAGAGTTCGCCGCCTCCGATCATCGGCGCAACTCGGATATCGCTGTAGGACAGGCGCCTTCGAGTCGCGCGTCAGCCGCAGCGATTTATATAACGTCTGACGACCGGAAAGCCGGGGAATGAGACCTTTTTTTTTCAGAAAATTGCCAGTGCCTGCGTCGTTCATCGATTCGTCGCGTGCGGCTATTGATGCGAGCGCCCGCCTGCGACACGTTGCTTCGGCTGTGGGCATTGCGAGCTCGCCAGTGAAACTCTCCGAAGTACTGCGTCCATGGTCTCCGTTTACAAACAGTGTTCGTCCTACAGTATCGAGTGACGACCACGGACATAGTCATAAACCCGAACACGAAGTCGTCGTGCGGGCCATGCGAAAACGGTCGTCGGGAGTCGACGCCGCAGGACCCGGCGGGCGATTTGCCTCGCATCGACCGCATACCGCTTACCAGTGCTGGAAGAAAACAAACATGGATAATGCAAAAAATCGCTGCGCCGGCTTCATTGCCACCTTTCTCGTCTTCATCTTCGCAGGCGGTTCTGGTATCGCGCTGGCGGATCCACCGGATCGCGTCGCGCGCTTGGGCTATATCAGTGGCGGGATCAGCTTTTCGCCGGCGGGGGAGGACGATTGGGTCGACGCCGTACTGAACAGGCCCTTGATGACCGGTGACCGTCTGTGGGCGGACGTTGGCGCGCGAGCCGAACTGCAGATCGGAGGCACTGCGCTTCGACTCGATTCAGACACCAGCGTAACGCTTCTCAACCTCGACGATCACATTGCGCAGTTTCAACTCGCGCAAGGCGTGCTGAATATGCGCGTGCGCTACCTTGATCCCAATCAACTGATCGAAATTGACACACCCGACCTTGCGTATGTGATCCGGCAGCCAGGTCAATACCGGATCAGTGTGGATCCCAATGCCGATGCGACCGAAGTATTAACCCGCAGGGGGCAGTCCGAAGTCTACGGCGGCGATGCTTCCTACGTTATTGATTCAGGGCGCAGCTACCGATTCGTCGGAACGGGCTTGAGCGATTACGAAGCGCTGGAGTTACGTCCCCTCGATGACTTCGACCGTTGGGCGCAGGCCCGTGATCGCATCTATGAACATTCGGTGTCCGCGCGCTACGTTTCTCGCGACGTGATCGGCTACCAGGATCTCGACGCGAACGGAACCTGGCGTACGGTGCCTCAGTACGGCAACGTCTGGACTCCGACAAACGTGAGTGCAGACTGGGTGCCGTACCGGGATGGCCATTGGGCCTGGGTTGACCCATGGGGTTGGACGTGGGTCGACGACGCACCATGGGGTTTCGCCGTTTCACACTATGGTCGCTGGGCGGACATCGGTGGACGCTGGGGCTGGATCCCCGGACCTGTGGCCGCGCGAGCCGTCTATGCACCGGCGCTCGTGGCTTTCGTGGGTGGCGGCAATTTCGAGGTGGGGATATCGTCGGGCGCCGTCGGCTGGTTCCCTCTCGGTCCCCGCGATGTCTATCGGCCAGCCTACACGGTGAGCCGTAACTATTTCACGAACGTGAACG
>JBDTJK010000394.1:0-3651 GCA_039935875.1 Casimicrobiaceae bacterium | reverse complement strand
GCAGCCCGCGCGAGCGCAGCTCGCTGACGGTTTCGGTATACAACTCCGGCGTCATGACGTCGGCGAGTGCTGCGGTGTCGCCGTTGTCGTAGGCGCGCTGCACTGCGCGAAACTGCTGCAATGCCTGGCGCGCGAAGCGCTCGCTGTCGAATCCGGACGGCCAATGCGACGGGTTTGCAGCGGCCTGCGGCGCGCTGGCGGGTTGCACTGCGCCGCCGAAACGCGGCTCGAACGCCGCAACCGGATCATTGGCCGCCGCAATCGGGGCGCCCCCCGGCACCGCAAGCCTGCGCGTCAGGAACATCCGCGCGAGCAATGCGCCGCCGACGACGACCAGCAGCACGAGCAGCACGCCGGAGAATGCCGACGACATCCCGAAGTGCGACATCAACGCGGCAAGGCCGATGCCTGCGGCGATGCCGGCCAGCGGCGCCAGCCAGCGGGAACCGGCCGGACGTGGCGCGGCGGCAGTTGCCGCAGCAGCGGCCGTGGGAGCGCCGGCAGTCGCAGCGGTACGCGGCATCACCGGATTGGCTGCCGGTCCCGCGAAACTGTTGGTTGCCGCGGGCGCGGCCGGCGCCGCGGCACGCGGCGTGGTAAGCATCGGGCGCTGCGCACCGAAGCTGCGACCGCCGCCCAGGCGGGCAGCGTCCGCATTGAAGGCGGCGCACAGCGCGAGGGCGCCGATGGCGAGTACGGCATGGCGATACGTCATGTGTAACCTCCTGAAAGTTGCCTCAATACATGCGACCGATGTGGACGGCAACCATGCCGGCCGCGAGATTGTAGTAATCGACGTGATCGAAGCCCGCGTCGCACATCATCTGCTGCAGCGTCTGCTGATCGGGATGCACGCGGATCGACTCGGCGAGATAGCGATAGCTCGCTTCGTCACCGGCGACCAGCTTGCCGAGCTTCGGCAGCACGTTGAAACTGTACCAATCGTAGGCGGGCGCAAGCGGCGCGGCGATGCGTGAGAACTCGAGCACCAGCGCGACGCCTCCGGGACGCGTGACGCGTCGCATCTCGGCGAGCGCCGCCTCCTTGTGCGTGACGTTGCGCAGTCCGAATGCGATCGAAACGCAGTCGAAGCGGCGGTCGGCGAACGGCAACGCTTCGGCATCGCACTGCACGATCGGAAGCGTGACGCCAGCGTCGATCAGCTTGTCGCGGCCGGCAGCCAGCATGGATCCGTTGATGTCGGTAAGCACGACGCTTCCGGTGGATCCTGCGGCTTTCGCATAGAGGCGGGCGAGGTCGCCGGTGCCGCCGGCGAGGTCGAGCACGCGGCTGCCTTCGCGGACGCCCGACAGCGCGACTGCGAAGCGCTTCCACGCACGATGCAATCCGACCGACATCAAGTCGTTCATCAGGTCGTAGCGGGATGCAACCGATTCGAACACACCGCGCACGCGACGCGTCTTCTCGTCCGCCGAGACGTCCTCATAGCCGAATTGCGTGCGCTCGTTCATGGCGTCGGATCGCGCGAGGCGCCGGCCGCGGTGAGGCGAGCCAGGTATTCCTGCCACAGGCCGGCGTGGCGCGCACCGAGGTCGTACAGGTAATCCCACGAGAAGATGCCGGTTTCGTGTCCGTCGGAAAACGAGGGACGCAACGCGTAGTGGCCGATCGTTTCCAGCGTAGTGATCGCCACGTCGCGCTTTCCAACCTGCAGGATCTCCTGCCCCGGACCGTGCCCGCGAACTTCGGCGGAGGGCGAGTAGACGCGAAGGTATTCGCACGGCAGCCGGAACGTGCTGCCGTCGTCGAATGTCATTTCGAGCACTCGCGAGGCCTTGTGCAGCGTGACCGCTGTCGGCATTGGAGTGGTTGTGTTGAGCCCAGCCATCGTCATGGATTCCTTGTGATTAGCCTAGCACAGCCTAGCGTAATCCCCGCGAAGGCGCCGATCCGGGAGCGCTTCGGCAAACCGTCCGTTGAGCCGGGCTGCCGTGCACCTCCTGAAAGCGGTGATCCCACGGACTCGGCCCAAGGGAAAACGTGGATTGAGCAGGCTAGCGTCGTCGCCGCGAAAGCGGAGATCCAGCGACGTTGGTTCGAACAACCCTACGTTTTGGCAGCGACGCCGGGTTCCCGCTTCCGCGGGAATGACGGGCGTAGTGCGGCGCAACGGTTGAGACCGACGGTCCCGCTTCCGCGGGAATGACGGCGGCGCCAGGCGCTCCGTTACCACCGCACGCGAGCGTCAGAACTGGTTCATCGAAGTCAGAACCGGTTCATCGACGCGCCTTCGGCCTCGGGAACGATATCCAGGTTGCCGGTACCCGCGAAGATGTTGCGATTCTTCGCTTCCTTGCCGTGCAACTTGATCTCGAGGCGAAGGTCGTTCAGCGAATCGGCGTTGCGCAGCGCGTCTTCGTAGCTGATCAGGCCGGCTTCGTAGAGATCGAACAGCGACTGGTCGAAGGTCTGCATCCCCAGTTCGCGCGATTTCTTCATGATATCTTTGATGCCCGACACGTCGCCCTTGAAGATGAGGTCGGAGATCAGCGGCGAATTGAGCATTACCTCCACCGCCGGCACGCGGCCGCGGCCATCGCGGCGCGGGATCAGCCGCTGCGCGACGAACGCGCGCACGTTGAGCGACAGGTCCATCAGCAACTGCGCGCGGCGTTCCTCGGGGAAGAAATTGATGATGCGGTCCAGCGCCTGGTTGGTGCTGTTGGCATGCAGCGTGGCGAGACACAGGTGGCCGGTTTCGGCGAACGATACGGCGTAGTCCATCGTCTCGCGCTCGCGCACTTCGCCGATCAGGATCACGTCCGGCGCCTGGCGCAGCGAATTCTTCAGCGCGATCTGCCAGTTCTCGCAATCGACACCGACTTCACGCTGCGTGAGGATGCAGTTGCGGTGTTCGTGCACGAACTCGATCGGATCCTCGATGGTGATTATGTGGCCGTAGCTGTTCTCGTTGCGGTAGCCGAGCAGCGAGGCCATCGACGTCGACTTGCCGGCACCCGTGGCACCGACGAACATCATGATGCCGCGCTTGGACATGATGATGTCCTTGAGCACCGGCGGCAGGCCCAGGTCTTCGAACTTCGGGATCTCGGTGGAGATCGTGCGCAGCACCATGCCGACACGGCCCTGCTGCACGAAAGCATTGACGCGGAAGCGGCCGATGCCCGGTGGCGCAATCGCGAAATTGCATTCCTTGGTGCCTTCGAACTCTGACGCCTGCTTGTCGTTCATCACGCTGCGCACGAGCTCGATAGTGTGCTGCGGCGACAGGTCGGTCTTCGACACCGGTGAAATCTTGCCGTCGACCTTGACCGCCGGCGGAAAGCCGGACGTGATGAACAGGTCGGAGCCTTTCTGCTTGACCAAGAGATCGAGCAGCTCGTGGATGAACTTGGTCGCGCGTTCGCGTTCCATGGCAGAGCCTTTCGGTCGCCGGCGTCAGCCGGCGAACAGATCCTTGTTGACCGCGCGGTTGCGTGCCTCGGCATTGCTCACCAGGTTGCGGCGTACCAGCTCGACCAGTGCCTGGTCGAGCGTCTGCATGCCCATCGCCTGCGAGGTCTGGATCGACGAATACATCTGCGCGACCTTGTTTTCGCGGATCAGGTTGCGGATGGCGGGGGTCGCGATCATGATTTCGTGCGCGGCGACACGGCCCTGGCCGTCCTT
>JBDTJK010000393.1:0-2992 GCA_039935875.1 Casimicrobiaceae bacterium | reverse complement strand
AACGGCGGAAGGCGCGGCGCGAACGTGGGCAGCAGGCGCTCGAACATCAGCGCAGCACGGCGTCGATGGCCGCGACCACCGCGGCCGGGGCGATCGCATCCATGCAGGCGGGATGCGCACACTGTGCCGTCGATCGCCCGCAACGGCGCACCCATGCGATCTCGCGGCGGAACAGGACGCGCTGGTCGCGGCAGACGAACGGGTCGACGGTGACCGCCCGGTAGCGGCTGTCGCGCCAGAAGTCGCCGGCACCACATAGGATCGCCGATCCGGGTCCGAACAGCGCTACGGTCGGCGTGCCGACGATGCGGCCGAGATGGGCGATGCCCGTGTCGGGCGCAAGCAGCAGCTGCGCGCCGGCGAGCAGCGCCCACATCTGCGCGAGATCGAGTGCACCGGCGAAACTCCGGTAGCGCGATGACGGATCGATGGCGCGCACGATCCCTTGTTCGCCCGCACCTGCGGACCACACCGGCGCGATGCCGCGGGCCTCGAGCCAGCGCGCGATCTTTGCAACACGCTCGGGCGCCCACAGCTTGAGCGGCGAACTGGCGCCGACGTGCAGCACGGCGTACGGCGCACGCGGCAGGTCGAACGACGCGTGGGGTGGAGCGGGCCATTGCGCCATCGCATAGGGCGCCGGCGCCGGGCCCTGCACCAGGTCGGCACACATGTCTCCCCATGCCGCGGGAGTCGCGCGGTAGGGCACTTCATGGTCGACCGCAAAGTTGCGCCGCCACGACGGCTCGCCTGCGAACGCGACGATCCAGCGCGCGCGCATCGCACCCGCGAGCCACGCGTAGCGGTTGTCGCCGGGCACGTAGGCCACGTCGAAAGGTGCCTCGCTGAACAATGCGGGCGGCAGTTCGCGCGGCGTCCAGCCGATCGCGCGCACGCCGTAGGGCCGCGTCGCGTACAGCGGCAGCGCCGATTGCGCCACCGTCATCACGATGTCGGCTGCGGGGTGGCGCTCGCGCAGCTTGGCGAGCAACGGCGTCAGCATCAGCGTGTCGCCCAGCAACAGGTGATGCGCGACCAGGATACGCCGCGGATCGCGCGGGCGACGACGGGGCGCAAGTCGCTGCGCCAGCGCGCGCGCCACGACTTCGATCCGTCCGCGCAGGCGTCCTTGCCGTGGTCGCGAATCGCGGCGCGCCACCACGGCGGCGGTGCTTGCGTTTGTCATGGCGCGGCGCGCGCCTGCTCGTCAATGTGGCGGGCGCGAAAGCGCCGCGCGACGCGCCGCTGGGCGGAAACGCTGCGCACAAAATGCACCAGCGAGGGCGCGCTGTCGCGCTCGCGCATCACCTCGTCGATCAGCGACAGCCAGTGCTGCGCTACCGCCGCGCGGGTGAAGGGCGCAGCGCGCGCGTGGCCGTTGGCGACCATGGCGGCGTAGGTATGCGGATCGCGCTTGAGGCGCGCGACCGCTGCGAGGACGTCGTCGGCATTGGCGACCGCGGCGCCGTCGAGCGGCGATCGACGCATTCCGCGGAATGCGGGCTCGTCGTCGAGCAGCATCGGCACGCCTGCCAGCCATGCGTTGGTGAGCTTGGTTGCCGGCTTGAGCTCGAGCATGGACGCACCCTCCGCGCGCATCGCGATCGCCAGGTCGACGTCGTGATAGTCGTTCCACGTCGATTCGGACAGGCGCAGCGTCACGCCGAGCGCGGCGAGGCGCCGGCGAAATCCGCTCTCGCGCAGCCAGCGCGGCAGGCGCGCGAGGCGCCCGTGGTAGGCAAGCGTCTCGATGCGCGCAGCGCGTGTCGCGTCGCGCACGACGAGCCCGGGCTGCGGCCAGTGCGGCACGTAGCGCTCGCACGCGGCGCGCACCAGCGTGTCGTTCTGCACGATCACGCGCTCGCAGCAGTAGAGTGGCGACCGGTCGGCGCGCACGCCGATCAGCCGTGCGCGATGCGCACCATTGAAATAGGCATTGAGGTCGTCCCAGTGTGCGATGCCGATCGCATTGCGCGGATAGCGCGCGCCGAACAGCACGCGATAGCCGCGTGCGGCGAGCGGTTCGCGCAACAGCAGGTACGACTGCACGATCCACACGTCGATGCCGCTGCGAAAGCGTGACTGCTGCAAGTCGACGTCAGCCGTGGTCAGTGCGCCGATGTCGCGCCAGCGCGTGACATCCTTCGGGTCAGTGACGAATGCGACGCAGCGTGGCGTCATTGTTGCCAGCCTCGGATATGGCGCGTGCCGGCCACTGCGCTGCGGAACACGGCATCCATGCGATCGAGCATCGCACTTTCGGTATAGCGGCCTGATACAAGCTCGCGCGCATTGCCAGCCAGCCGCCGGCAGAGCGCGGGATTGCCGAGCAATGCGTCGATTGCCGTGGCCAGCGCATCGGCACTCTCGCGCGCCACCACCAGTGCTGTCGAATCCGCGTGCGCGATTTCACCGATCGCCCCGGCGTCGGTCGTCACGCACGCAACCCCGGCGAACATCGCCTGCAGCAGCGCCTGCGGCACGCCTTCATTGGCGTAGGACGGCAGCACGAACACGTCGAGTGCGGCAAGCCAGGGGCTTACATCCTGCTGTTGCCCGGCGAATGTCACGCGCGCGCCAAGCGCTGCGGCCTGCACCTGCTGCTCGAGCGCCGCGCGCTGCGGGCCGTCTCCAACGATGACAAGATGCGCATCGGTGCGATGGATCCGCTGCAGCGCATCGATCAGATAGCGGTGGCCTTTCCAGCTGCGCAACGTGGCGACGATGCCCACCAGCGGCGCCACCGGAGGCAGCCCCAGCGCGCGGCGGACCTGAGCCGGATCCTGTGCGGCGTGCTGCCGCGGATCGATGCCCGTAGGTACCGAGAACACGCGATCGGCATCCACGCGCAGGTCGCGGATCAGCGCTTCGCGCAGCGCGTCGCCGGTGGTCACGATCCTCGCCGTCGCCTTGCGATAGAGCCAGCGGGTGGCGCGATTGTCGGCAATCGGCACCGACACGTGGCGCGTGCGTACGATCGGCGGTGCCGGGC
>JBDTJK010000392.1:0-2735 GCA_039935875.1 Casimicrobiaceae bacterium | reverse complement strand
GGCGCTGACCGAGCGTTACGCGGTCATCCTGCGCCTGCCCGACGTCACCCGCATCCTCGCGCTGACGTTCCTCGCGCGGATGCCGATCGGCACGCTGACGCTGTCGATGCTGCTGCACGTGCGCGCGCTGTCCGGCTCGTTCGCGATCGCCGGATCGACAGTCGGCGCGTACCTCACCGCGTCGGCGCTGGCGGCGCCGCTGGTCGGTCGCTGGGTGGACCGGCGCGGCGTGCGCGCGCCGCTGATCACAACCGGCGTGCTCTATCCGGCATCGGTCGGCGTCGTGCTGTTCGCGGCGACGCTCGGCCTGTCGGTCGTCGGCCTGCACATTGCCGCCGTGTGCGCAGGTGCCTTCGCGCCACCGGTCGCCGGGTTGACGCGAACGATATTGCGCCAGCGATTCCCGGACGAGGACCAGAGACGCACCGCGTTTGCGCTCGACTCGGTGCTGGTCGAAATGGTATTCACCGTCGGCCCGCTGTTGGTCGCCGCGATGATCGCCACCGGATCGCCGCATGCCGCGCTCGCGATGTCATGGGTCTTCACCTTGGTGTCGGTGCCGCTGTTCGTCGCCTCGCGCGCGTTGCGCTACCTTGCGCCGCAACCGCCGGCGGTGCGCGGCCTGCTGGGGCCGATCGCCGATCCGCGGCTGTTGCAGGTGTTCGTGCTGACAGTGGTGATCGCCATGGGTTTCGGCTGCATCGAGGTCGGCTATCCCGGATTCGGCGCGGCGATGGGGACCGTGGCCATGGGCGGCGTGCTGCTGGCCAGCAATTCGATCGGCAGTGCGCTCGGCGGCTTCGCCTACGGCGGACTGCACACGACCGTTTCGCCACAACGGATCCTGCCGCGCGTACTGGGCATCATGGTGGTGCCGCTGGCGCTGCACGCGTTGACGCTGAATCCGCTGCTTCTCGGCGTGCTGGCGTTTTGCGCCGGCGCACTGATTGCGCCAGCGCTGACGTCGGTGATGCTGATCATAAGCGCGCACGCGCCCGAGCGCTACGCGACCGAGGCGTTCACGTGGTCGTCGACCTGCATCCTCGGCGGCCTCGGCCTCGGCACGATGATCGCCGGGCGCGTCGTACAGACTTCGGGACCGCAGGCCGTGCTGTTGCTCGGCGCGTGTACGATGTCGATCGCGGCCCTGCTCGCATGGCGGCTGCAACATCAACTGCCGGAATCACGATGACCACCCCGCTGCCTTCAACGATGCGCCATGTCGCCGTCAGTGCGCCTGGCGGCCCCGAAACCATGGCGATCGCGCAATCGCCGGTGCCGGTGCCGCGCGATGGCGAGGTGCTGGTCCGCGTTGCGTGGGCCGGCGTCAACCGCCCCGATGTTGCGCAGCGCGCAGGTAGTTATCCGCCGCCGGCGGATGCATCGCCAATACTCGGTCTTGAAGTGTCAGGAACCATCGTCGCCTGCGCTGCGGATGTCACGCAATGGCATGTCGGCGACGAGGTCTGCGCGCTGGTCGCCGGCGGGGGCTACGCCGAATACTGCATCGCGCCCGCGGCGTGGTGCATGGCCATTCCTCCTTCGCTGTCACTGCAACAGGCAGCGGGCCTTCCCGAAAATTATTTCACCGTGTGGAACAACGTGTTCGACCGTGCGCACCTGGTGAGCGGCGAATCGATCCTGGTGCACGGCGGCAGCAGTGGCATCGGCGTTGCCGCGATCCAGCTTGCCAAGGCGTTCGGCGCGACGGTCTTCACCACCGCGGGCAGTCCCGCCAAGGTCGAGTTCTGCGCAGGAATCGGTGCCGACCACGCGATCGACTACCGCGCGCAGGATTTTGTCGCGGAGATCGCCAGGATCACCGCCAAGCGCGGCGTCAACGTCGTGCTCGACATGGTCGGCGGCGACTACATCGAGAAGAACCTGAAGGTGCTGGCCAATGACGGGCGCCTTGCGATCATCGCGTTCCAGAAAGGCAGCCGCGTCGAATGCGACTGGGTATCGATCATGGCCAAGCGGCTGACGGTCACCGGTTCGACGATGCGCCGCAGTCCGTTCGAGCGCAAGCGCGAGCTCGCGCAGGAATTGCAGCGCGACGTGTGGCCACTGTTTGCCGCGGGCAAGCTCAAGGTCGTCATCGACTCGACGTTTGCGCTGGCCGACGCCGCGGATGCACACCGCCGCGTCGAAACGTCACGCCACATCGGCAAGATCCTGCTCGAAGTGCGCCACGGATAGCGCTCCCACCGTCATTCCGCGAAAGCGCCCCTCCCGTCATTCCGCCATGGCGCTCCTCCCGTCATTCCCGCGAAAGCGGGAACCTGGTGTCGTTGACCAGCCTGCGACAGCTACGCTTGGGTGCTGCGAAGACACTGGGTTCCCGCTTTCGCGGGAATGACGGTGGCTGGGTCTCCGCATTCGCGGAAATACCGAGCGCGCGATTTACACGTCGAAGCGAATTCCCTGGGCGAGCGGCAGCGCACCGCTGTAGTTGATCGTGTTGGTGGCGCGGCGCATGTAGGCCTTCCACGCGTCTGAACCGGACTCGCGGCCGCCGCCAGTTTCCTTTTCGCCGCCAAACGCGCCGCCGATCTCCGCACCCGACGGGCCGATGTTGACGTTGACGATGCCGCAGTCGCTGCCGGACGCGGACATGAATCGCTCCGCCTCGCGCAGGTCGTTGGTGAAGATCGACGACGACAGTCCCTGCGGCACCGCGTTGTTTTGCGCGATCGCTTCGTCGAGCGTCTTGTAGCGCAGCACGTACAACAGCG
>JBDTJK010000391.1:0-11924 GCA_039935875.1 Casimicrobiaceae bacterium | reverse complement strand
ATCCTTCGAAAGTCGACCGCTCGGCGGCCTATGCCGCGCGCTACGTCGCGAAGAACGTCGTCGCGGCAGGGCTGGCGCGCCAGTGCCAGGTGCAGGTCGCCTACGCGATCGGCGTTGCCAAGCCGATGAACGTCACGGTCTACACCGAAGGCACCGGCAAGATCTCCGACGAGCGGATTGCGGCGCTGGTCAACGAACACTTCGACCTGCGTCCGAAGGGCATCATCCAGATGCTCGACCTGCTGCGCCCGATCTACCAGAAGACCGCCGCCTACGGCCACTTCGGCCGCGACGAGCCCGAATTCACGTGGGAGGCCACCGACCGCGTTGCCGTGCTGCGCGACGCTGCCGGCCTCGGCAACTCCAAGGCCGAACGCGAGAGCGCCGACGCGCGAGTCGGCGCATGAGCCTGCGCGCAATCGCCGCGCTCGCCATCACCGCGTTGGCAATTGGCGGATGCATGTCTCTCGCCCCGCAGACACCCACGCTCGTCGGCGCGGCGCAGGCCGGCGGCAGCGTGCACTTGAGCAAGGGAGACACGCTGGTGGTGGCGCTCGCCCCCGACCCCGCGGCAGGTGCGCGATGGCGCGTGCAGCCGATGCAGGGCGACGTGCTGCAACAGATCGGCATGGTTGACCTGCTGCCCGCCAACGTCACGCAGGGCACGGTGGGCGCGCGCAACGACAACCTCTACCGGTTTCGTGCCAATTCGGTCGGCAGGACGACGCTCGAGCTTGCACAGCCGGCGGTGGCGGCCGGCGCGGGCCACAGCGTGCACTTCGACGTCAGCGTTTCCGAGCGCCCGGGCGAATTCGCCCAGGCTTGGGCCAAATCGCGGTAAAATAGCCCTTTAGCCGCGTCCGCAGCCTCTTGCGGGCGCCGTGGCCCCCAACGGAGACAACGATGGCCGATTCCCGCAGTCGCACCCGCCGCAACACGCTCGAGCGTCGTTGCCTCCCGAAGACTTTCAAGCGCATGTTCGTCGGTGCGCCGAAGGGCATCTTCAAGAGGCTCGAGAAGATCAAGAAGGTTTAGCCCGCGCGGGCAACTGATCACCAGCCGCCTTCGGGCGGCTTTTTTACGTTCGAGCCTCGTCCATCTCCTTTTCCACACCTCGCCATGCCATCGATGCTTTTCTCGCCGTTCGCCCTGCGCAAGCTGACGCTTGCCAACCGCATCGTCGTGTCGCCGATGTGCCAATACTCGGCGGTGGATGGTCGTGCATCCGATTGGCATACCGTGCATTGGGGCCAGCTGCTGCAATCCAATGCGGGAATGTTCACCATCGAGGCCACCGCGGTGTCGGTGATCGGGCGCATCACCTACGGCTGCCTCGGCCTGTACGACGACGCGTGCGAACGCGCGATCGGCGAGCGGCTTGCGATTGCGCGCACGAACGCGCCGTCGATCCCGGTCGCGATCCAGCTCGCCCACGCAGGACGCAAGGCTTCGTCGCAGCTGCCGTGGGAAGGCGGGCGGCAGATCGCGTGCAGCGACGGCGGATGGACGCCGGTTGCGCCGTCGGCGCTGCCGCTGACGGACGAGGCGCCCCCTGCCGCGCTCGATCTCGCGCAAATCGCGACGATCCGGGAGCAGTTCATTGCCGCGACGCTGCGCGCCGCACGGCTGTCGATCGATGCGGTCGAGCTGCACCTCGCGCACGGGTACCTGCTCAACCAATTCCTGTCGCCGCTCGCCAACCAGCGCGACGACCGGTATGGCGGATCGTTCGACAACCGCGTGCGCTTCCCGCTCGAGGTGTTCGCCGCGGTGCGCGACGCGTGGCCGCATGACAGGCCGATGGGCGTTCGCCTGTCCGCCACCGACTGGGTGGACGGAGGCTGGACGATCGACGACTCGATTGCACTTTCGCTGCGGTTGCAGGCCGCCGGTTGCGACTGGATCGACGCGTCGAGCGGCGGCGTGTCAGCGTTGCAGAAGATTCCGCTGGGACCCGGCTACCAGGTGCCGCTCGCCCGCGCGATTCGCGCAGCAACTTCAATGCCGACGATGGCAGTGGGACTCATCACCGACGCTCTGCAGGCCGAGACGATCGTCGCGTCCGGCGACGCCGACCTGGTGGCGATGGCGCGTGCGATGCTCTGGGACCCGCGCTGGCCGTGGCATGCGGCGGCAACGCTCGGCGCCCAGGTGCACGCACCGCAACAATACTGGCGCGCTGCACCGCGGGATGCTGCGCAAGTGCTCGCACACGCGAAGCTTGGCGCGCGCTAAAAAACCGGCCCACCGCTACCTCGGCTCGCCAGAAGCACCCACGTACCCGGCACGTTCGCGTTGACCGACGGATTAGGCGTCGTTGCGTGCCTGCTCTGCCCAGGCATAGCGTTCACCGACGGGTCAGGGCGCGTTCGTTGTGGCTGATGGTTCACTGCGATTCGATCCTGACAAGCTTTGTCCGGCCGGACGCACCGCTCTTGATGGTTACTGCGGATTTCCGACAGCCAAAGTGCCTGGCAACCAGGCCGATGAGTTCGGCATTCGCTTTCCCATCAACGGGTGGCGATCGAAGTAGCGCGAGCCAAACGCCAAGGTCGTCTCGGCGCAGTACGCTGCTGTTCGAGTTTGGCTTGACCTTTACCTCGATGAACTGGGCGGTGGCACGCGGCATTACTTCCCGTTCTTGCGCAGAGCTGATGCCAGTACCGTTCTCTTGACCCTGAGCAGGAGCGCAGCCTGTTCCTCCAAAGTGTTGACAGGCAAGCGTTCGAAGTCGATCCCGTGGAACTTGGCGTCTGCGAAGAGACCTGCGGCATCCTCATGAAAGTACAGGAAGGCGTTCGAGCGAAGATAGAAGATGCCGGGGCGCTTTTCTTGCAACGCCGGTAGATCGCGCAAGGCGTTCAATACTGGCGTGAGTGACTTCAGCGCCGACGCGGTTGCGTGTTTCATGCGCACTAACGATTCAAGGTAACCGGCGTGGTGCCACCGCGGCTCACCGAAAGACGCGCCGCGCTCGGCACATCCGCGTTGACCGAGGGGTTACGCCGCACCGCGCAGGGAGATGAGCTCGCTCCGGCATGTCTCACTAAACGCCTTAAGAGGATCGTCATGGCGAGAAAGCGCGAGCGCGTTGAAGTCCTCTCTCGACACATTTGGCTTGAAGTATTGCGCAAGAATGAGTCCGAGCGCCTGCTCTGCAGCAACGACTACTGCGTTCGAAGCGCTGAGTCTGATTCGATTGACAATCGCATAGACTTGCAAGAGTTTTGCGGGTTCGTCGAGATGGTGATCCAAAGAGTCAACGATAAGCTTGGAACTCTCGTCGATAAACTCGGAATAGAGAAGCTCTCTCTTTCGAATTTCGGCACCGATGATTTCTCGTCTACCTAGGGATCTTTGCGTTATCCATGCCGTCGCAATGGTTGCCGATCCGCCCACAAGCGAGCCCAAGATCGCAGATAACGCACCGACAATAGCCGGATCCATGGCGATGTCCTCTATGGCCTAGCGAAACAATTTAGGGTGCGTTGCGTTGCGACGGAATGCCGACGCCCACGTCACGCTCATTGGCACCATTGCTTCTCGCACGGAACGCCATCGTTGTTACCGTCCATCTTGGCACCAGGGCAATGTTGCGGGAAATAAGTGGCTTCCACACACGAATGCATTTGCGAACAATAGATGCGGCCGTCACAGGTGAACGAACTTTTCTCGGCGAACGGGGCAGTCTTGGCGATGGCTGGCTCGTCGGCTTCCGCCTCCACCAGTGCGCGACGCTGAAACTTCCCATAGCCGTACCACGCAAGACAGATCATCAGTACGAAGAGGACGATATTTCGCATCGGTCTGATGGCCCGCGTTCTGCTTCAACGTTCGAGTTCAGCGGCTGCCCAAGGCAGTCCGCTGGAACGAAGGGTTATGCCTCAGTTACTTTTCTCTGGCATGGCGGATGAATGATGGCTTGTAATAAGCCACTGCGTCCCATCCCAACGATATGTGTAGCTGTAGCGTCCACTGACGACCGCGCCCGTTTTGGCGAACGTAAATGTATATAGCCCTGCATCAACAGCAGTGTTACACCCGAGCTCAACGAAACGTAAGTCAATCTTTCCCGAAGGACGGTCTTCCAGAAAATGGTGGAAATAATCCTCTTTCTCTGCAGAGGTGAGGCGCGGTTTGTTTGATACTGTGGGTAGGAGAATTGATCGCTCTGCGTAGTTTGCGACAACTTTATGGGGATCGCCCGTTTGCAGCGACTGATTCCAACGATCAAACAATGCTGCAATCTCGCGCTCTGAGGTGGCCTTGCAACTCTCCGTGCGCGATGCCAGTGCGTTGCTTGGCATACCTTGGTTCGTGGCGCATCCGGCGAGCGCGACGGCTAAGACAAGAATGCTGATCATCTTCATGCAAGAACTCCTTCGAGCTGGGTGGGTGAAGGGAAATGAGACATAACGTTTGACATGAGCGGCGGGCGTAGGCAGGCGAAGCCTGCCGGAGCACGTCCGCTCGATGGAAGGGTTAGGCGTCAGGTCCAGGCACTAGAAGCTGAGCGTTGCGGCTCCTGCCTTCAAGCGTTCGTGCATAGCGCTCGCACCCTGAATAGCCACTCCGTCGATGAAGTCGCCCTGCACGTAGCCGCGCGCTTTGACGCAGGGCGGACATGCCCAGATGGTTCCGCCACGCGCCAGGAAGTCTTGAATCTGGTTCTTCAGGGGATCAAGCGGTGGCACGTGCGTGACGTCGACGGCCCTGTGGCGAACCAAATCGATTGCGGCGCTGACCAAGAATACGTAGACCTTCATTCCAGAGGTGATGCCACCACAGGCGATGGTGAACGCAACGGACGACAGCTCGTGATCGGTCCCGCGTGTCAGCAGGACAACCAACTCTCGATTTACTTCAGGCTTTTGCTCTGCCATGAGACGCTCCTGGATAGGGTAACCCCGAGATTCGGGTTCGCGAAGTCTGCCTGAGGCTAGCAAGCTCGTCACGCCACATCAAAGGACTCGACATTGGGCAGTGCGCATGGCATCCCTGACGCACGCACCGTGAGGTGTTCCTTCTGGGCGCCTAACGTTCTAGCTAACCGGCGGGCCGCGCCGACGCTCGCCAGGCTGAAGACATGTATCGGCCCGTCCAGTTGAGCGCAGGGTTAGGCGTCGTCACCGAAGAGTTATCCGGTAACGCAAACCAGACTTGCTTCCGAACTGCGCTGGCTTTACGAAGTGTTCGACCATCTCGCCTCCGTTTGCCTCGATCACGCGCTGGGAAGCTATGTTGTCGGGGTCCGTGGTGATTTCCACATAGGGCAGGCCGACTGCCATTGCCTCAGGCAACAGCAATCGCAATCCGGTCGTAGCGTAACCCCTGCGTTGTTTCCACGGCACGACAGCATAGCCAATGTGACCAAGACAGTGTGGTGGGAGAGCGGCTGTTCCGTGCTGCCACCTCATGCCAATGCTGCCGACGAACTCACCGTCCCACAACCAGCGGCGAAATCCAGGAATTCTTGATACAAACGAACCGTCCGGCAATTCTACCGGCGGGCCTTTCCCGTCTCGGTCTTCAAGGGCTGCCAAAAACGCCTTGGGGTCAGCACGAATCTGTTCAAGTTCTTCGCGAGCAGCAACCTCTCCGCGAATATTATCAGCCGACCAGCCTCTCTCAAGCGCTGCGATGTAACTGGCGAGATGCTCCTGGGCGGGGCGTACGAGTTGCATCGGTACGGGACTCGGGACGCCTGAGGATATTAGGTAACCGGCGTGCCGCCCGCCACCCCGGCTCGCCAGAAGGATGCGCGTGTCCGGCGTGTCCGCGGTGACCGAATGGAAAGGGCTTCTCTTACTCGGGTCGGCATCGAAGCGCCAAGATTGAAGTATCACCATCAATCAAAGAGAGGGGAAGTCGTGGACAAGATTACTACTGTTGGGCTGGATTTGGCAAAGCGGGTGATCGCCGTGGAGGCAGTGGATGTGCGAGGGATGCGAGTACAACGCAAGACGCTGCGGCGCGACGCCTTGCTGCCCTGGACGGCGACGCTGCCGCCCTGCGTGATGGCGATGGAAGCCTGCGGTGGCGCGCACCACTGGGCGCGGGGGCTGACCCGCCAGGGGCACACGGTGCGCATCATCGCCGCCGAGTTCGTGCACGCATTTCGCAAGAGCGGGAAGTACGATGCCAACGATGCGGAGGCGATCTGTACGGCGGCGCGTCAGTCGAACATGCGTTTCGTGGCGATGAAGACCGTGGAGCAGCAGGCGGCACTGTGCGTACATCGGCTGCGGCAGGGGTTGGTCGAAGAGCGCACGGCACTGATCAACCGGCTGCGCGGGCTGCTGACCGAGTTTGGCGTGGTGGCGCCGCTGTCGCCGGCGAAGCTGCGGCGCGATCTGGCACGCTGTGTGGATCCGGAAGACCTGCGCCTGCCGGCGACGGTGCGCGGGTTGGTGCGCGAGGCTGCAGACCCTTGCGGGGGTCGGTTCCACCACGGCAGCGGCCTTCGTAGCCTCGGTGGGCGCGCCCCAGGAGTTTCGCAACGGTCGCCCGTTTGCCGCGCGGCTGGGACTGACGCCGAAACAGCGCAGCACCGGCGGCAAGACCCGGCTCGGCCGCATCACCAAGCGCGGGGACGCCTACCTACGCACGCCGTTGATCCTGGGCGCCAAGAGCGCGTTGCAGGCGGCCTTGCGCAAGCCGCCGGAACACCGGCATCGTTTGCAACAATGGATCGTTGCCGTGTTAGCGCGCATCGGCTATCACAAAACCTTGGTGGCGATCGCCAACAAGCATGCACGCATCATCTTGGCGTTGCTGGTGAAGGGCGAAGACTTCGACGCGCAGCATTGGCCGCCGAAGGTGTTGGCAGTAGCAGCAGGTTAAGGCAGTTGCAAGATCACTCGTAAGACTGCGCGAAAGGCAAATGCGATAACAGGTCAGACCCACGTTTGCAGATCCAGACTAACCTGCCGGCAGCCTTCAAGGCCGATGACTGAATGTGGAGCAAACGAGCGGTTTTCCATGTTGGCCCGCGTCAGAGCAAGGGCGCACCGAGGTCGGATATAGAGTTGCAGTCTGTTCCTCGTTATCGATCATTCAAATTCGCGTTGTGCAAACGGGGAAGTCCATATAGCCGGGTTAGGCTTCACTGCGAGGTCCGATCAGTCGAGAAACTTCCAAGTGTCGGCTCCATCGAAGTGGCGCACTCGGACCGAAGCAATCAGCCGCGGGTCAAAGTTGCCAAGTTTGACCCCGTGCCTGGCACCTGGCGTTGGGTTGAGCGGCTCCCAGTGCGTAACGCAACCACAGATCTTGCAACGGATTGTCCGCATTGTCTTGTCACCCCAAGTGTATTCGGAAGTGAATTCGGGGTGGCCTTCAATCTCGACCGTTCCAAACTCGTAATACACCGTTGGACCGCCGATACGGCGGCAAAGCGAACAATTGCAGTCAGTGGCAATCTCGGGTGGAGAAGGCAGAGTCAAACGTACGGCACCGCAGTGGCATGAACCTTCAAGCATGTCTTTCATTCTGACGGGAATCCTTGGGCCACGGAACGCGCCTTTGCTCTGTTGTGACGCCTAACGACTAAGTTAACCGGCTCGCCACCGCCACTGCTGCCGACTGGAACTTCAAGTCCCGCCGGTGGCTAGTCCGGTTGAACGCCGCGTTAGGCTGCAATCTCACTTGTGCAGTGCGGGCATCCAGGGGCGAACCTCAAATACCAGTAGACCTGACTTTACGGTTGGGTCTTGAGCCGCGAACGCCCGGATCTCGCCCTCCGACATACTGGCTTCCGGGATCATCATTCCTCCCGACGCCTCGTCCATGAATGGTCCACCCATCATTAGCTTTCCGGCTTTGAGTAGGGAGGCGAAATACTCGACATGAGCTTGCAGCCCTGGTTGCTCAAACGCCGGAACCCCAGCTTTCCAGTTCGGACCCGGCCGATGAACTACTACATAGCGGAACTCGGGCATCTTCCTCTCCTGCGCTTATACGGGATCGATCACGGATGACAGCAAGGCAAAGATGACCAGTATCGCAAGTGCGATTCTGGTGGATAGCGCAGTGTGCATGACTCCTCCGAGAAGGGTTGCTGCCTAACGAAACAAGGTAACCGGTACGCCACCACAGGGGCTCGCCAAGTTGCAGACACGTACCGGCGCGTGCGTGTTGACCGACGGGTTAGGCGCCTGGCGCATGAAGCACCGAGCCCTAGCCCCGATAGCCCAGAATGCGGGCGGGCAGGAACAGCAAAGCACGAAGGAACGCGAGCAGCGCCGCGAACACGACGCCGACGATCCGAATCGGGAACGACAGCACCCATATGAACGGCGCCAGAACCAGCACCGCAATGGCGAGAGGCCACGCGAGCGCAAGCAACAGGCACCACGCGACGAAGAAGATGAGAACTTTCACGACGGCCTCCGGGAAGGGGGGTTGCACAGCGGGGCCAGGCGCCTAACGAAAAGTAGATAGTTTGGACGATAGATAAGAATTTAGCCTACGCTTGATAATTGGCACGTGCAACGCCAAGTTGAGGAATCGCAACGAAAAGAGTACTCGGCCTCGAACTTCCCTGGCAGTTCACCTGGCCAATTTCGCGAAGGCCGCAACCACACACACGCTGCGGTCGCACGTCACGCACGTGTCATTCGCACGTTCACACCACCCGTCATTCCCGCGAAAGCGCGAACCCAGCGTCGCTGCGATGGCGCCCATTGAAAGTCACTGGGTCCCCGCTTTCGCACGGATGACGGCTTCATCGGATTCGCGGGGATGACGGCTTCGCCGGATGCCACTGCCTGACGGCGAGTTAGCGTGTTGCGAGATTGCCCTGCGGCGGTGCGCCTCGCGGCTAGCGCGAGCCCGCGTGCTTGAGCCAGGTGTGGAAGTGCAGCCACGACATTGCGCCGGCATCGCCCAGCAGGCGCGTCTTCATCTTGGCAGACAGCTTCGACGGATCCCCCTGCAACGCGGCGCGCGCGAGCTGCGCGCGGTCTTCGCGCACCGCCAGCGGGAAGCGGCGCCGGTCGAGGGCTGCGGCACACGCGAGCGCGTTGACCAGCGGGTCGACGATCGCCGTGGCGAACGTCGCAGTTGCCGGCGCATCGGCGAGGTGCGTGGTCATCGCGCGGATCTCGCGCGGGATGTCCACCTCCTCGGGAATCAGGAACAGTCCGGCGTCGCGCGCACGACGACCGAGGCTTGCGCGGCTGGTATAGACCGACAGCGGAATCGACACGATCAGCGCACCGGCAACGGGCGCCAGCCACCACAGGTATTGCGGATTGAGCCACGCAACGAACGCCGCCCATGCGACGCCCATCAGCGTCTGCAATCCGTGCTGACGCAGCGCATAGGCCCACGTGGTCGACGCATCGTCGCGCGCAGGCGATCGCCACTGCACTGCCCATCCGGCGAGCGCGATGACCACGAAGCGCGAGTGGAACAGCATGCGGATCGGTGCCAGCAGCACCGACATCAGGATTTCGCACAGCGTGCTGGTCAGGATGTTGAGGCGCCCGCCGAAGTCGCGTGAGCGCCGTCCCAGTATCAGCACCACAGCAAGCAACTTGGGTAGGAACAGGATCGTGCCGGTTGCCACGACCAGCTGCATCGCCCATTGCGGATTCCACTCCGGCCAGTCGGGAAACAACTGGTAGGGCTGCGTGAAATACTCAGGCGTGCCGAGCGAATGCACGGCGAGCAACGCCGTCGACAGCAGCAGGAACGCGAACCATAGCGGCGCCGACAGATAGGCCATTGCGCCGGTCATGAACACCACGCGATGCGCGGGATGCAGTCCCTTCATCAGCGCCAGGCGAAAATTCATCAGGTTGCCCTGGCACCAGCGGCGGTCGCGCTTCAGTTCGTCGATCAGGTTGGGCGGCATCTCCTCGTAGCTGCCCGGCAGGTCATAGACGATCCACACGCCCCAGCCCGCACGGCGCATCAACGCCGCTTCGACGAAATCGTGCGACAGGATCTCGCCTGACAGGTGGCCGCTGCCCGGCAGCCGGCCGAGCGCGCAGAACTCGATGAACGGTGCGACGCGGATGATCGCGTTGTGTCCCCAATAGTGCGATTCGCGCAACTGCCAGTAGTGCAGTCCCGCGGTGAACACCGGCCCGTATACGCCGGTGGCGAACTGCTGGACGCGCGCATACAGCGTGTCGCGTCCCGTCGCTTTCGGCGCAGTCTGCAGGATTCCGGCGTCGGGGTTCGCTTCGGCGATGCGCACCAGCGACGTCACGCATTCGCCCGTCATCACGCTATCGGCGTCGAGCACCACCATGTAGCGGTAGTCCTTGCCCCAGCGACGGCAGAAGTCGGCGACGTTGCCGCTCTTGCGCTTGATCCGGTGCGGGCGCCAGCGGTAGAACACGTGGCGGAAGCCGTCGACGCTGCGGCACAGGTCGAACCAGCTCGCAAGCTCGGCCACGCGCACGTCCGGATCGGCGCTGTCCGACAGCACGAAGAAGTCGAAGCGCGACAACATGCCGGTGCGCGCCACCGACTCGTAGGTCGCGCGCAGCCCGGCGAACACGCGGGCCACATCCTCGTTCGCGATCGGCATCACGATCGCCGTACGCACGTCCTCGCCGATCGGCGCATCCGGCGACGCCGTGCGCGAAATGGTCCAGCGATCGTTGCCACGCCACAGCACGGCGAAGCCGGCGATCGCGGTCCAGAATCCAGCCGACACCCAGCCGAACAGGATCGCGAACAGCACGAGGATCGGTATCTCCAGCAACTGCCGGCCGTGATACGGAAGCACGGTCTTCATCAGCACCGTTGCCACGTAGGTCTGGCCGAGGATCAGCACGACGAGCGCCAGCCGGCGATGCCAGCCGACCGGTTGCAATGCGGCGCGCGTTGGGGTGACGACCGGCTTGTGCCGCTGCGGCCGCTCGCGCATGCGGCCGAACGTGCCACGCGGCCAGTTCGACGGCGCCATTGGCGTGCGCGCCAGCGGCGGCGCGGGCGCAAGCCCCGAATCGCGGCGTGCGAACGGGCGCGTGTCGAGCGCACGCTCGGCCAGACCCCGTTCGATGCGTGCGCGCACCGACACGCGCGCCGGATCGGCCGGGTTCTGCACGTCATCGCGAGGTTGCGCGAGTTCGGCGTGCATCGCGGCGAACGCGGCGGCCGCATCGGCCGACGCGCGCTGCGCAATGCGCTCGCGCAATTGCGCGGACTCGCGCACGCCGAGGTCGAGGGCCGCGAGGTAACGGTCGACGAGCGCGGCATGATGAGCGTCGCGACTCAGCTCGGCGGCAGCAGGTAGCTCCATGTTTCCGACAAGGTTCCGGACTTGTTGCGCAGGAATGCGCGCAACTCGACGGGCTTGGCGTCGTCCAGGCGGTTGAAGCGGATGGTCAGCCGGTAGCCGCCGGTTTCGTCGTTAGGGTACGCGTTCGATTCGAGGATCTGCGCATTGGTGACGGCAGTGACCACGGGCTCGACCTCTGCGCCATGTGGCAGGCGCGCCAGCGCCGGTCCTTCGAAGTCGATGACGAAATCGAGGCTCCTGTCCGGCACCTTGCGGTAGCCGTGGCCCCTGCGCGTCTGCGTGACCCACGACTGCGGCGGTCGCGTCTCGTTCTGCATCTGCCACAACAGCCGATACTCGAAGTCGACCGCTTCGTGCGGCGCCGGCAGCACATCCGGCACCCAATAGACGACGATGTTGTCATTGGTCTCGTCCGGTGTCGGGATCTGCACGATTTCGACGCGGCCGGCGTCGAACTTCGAGCGTGGCTGCACCCACACGCTGGGGCGCTTCTCGTAGTGCGCCTCAAGGTCCTCGTAGTGCGAGAACGCGCGGTCGCGCTGCTGCAGGCCGAAGCCCGCGGGATTGGACATCGCGAACGAGCTCACCTGCAGCCGCTTCGGATTGACCAGCGGGCGCACGATCCATTCGCCGGTGCCCGACTGCATCGATACGACATCGGAAT